>JBIKNE010000290.1:0-3849 GCA_044358855.1 Bacteriovoracaceae bacterium
GTTTGCGATATTCGCCAGCAGTATTCATCAATTCTTCGTGTGAACCTTCTTCAACTTTTTTGCCTTCTTTGAGTACGACTATACGATCGTAATTTTTTAAAGTTGAAAGTCGATGAGCTACTGCCACTACTGTTTTGTGACCTGCTACTCGTTCTAATGCGGCTTGTACTGTTTTCTCTGATTCGTTATCAAGAGCACTGGTGGCTTCATCAAATAACATGATGTCACGATTTTTCAAAAATGCTCGAGCTATTGTTAAGCGTTGGGCCTGGCCACCTGATAATCGCAACCCTCGATCACCTATGATCGTTTGAAGCTTTTCGGGTAATTCAAACACAAAATCTTTGGCGTAAGAGACTTCAAGCGCATGAATAATCTCTTCATCAGAGGCTTCTTCGCCTGTTGTTAAGTTTTCTCGTACCGAATCGTTGAAAAGAAAAATATCCTGACTGACAAGCGAGAAAAGCTTTCGCAGATCGGTCAATTTCCAGTCGTTAATATTGACTCCATCAATTAGAATCTCTCCACTGCTCACGGGGTAAAGTCGCAGTAATAAACTGACTAAAGTCGACTTACCTGAACCTGAAAGACCTACCAAGCCGATTTTTTCACCCTTCTTAATAACCAGATTGAAGTTTTTTAAAACCTCACGATCACCGTAACTGAAAGATAAATTCTTGAACTCAATTTTTTCTTTAAAGCCGACTTGTTGATGACGACCGGTATCTGGTTCGATGGGTGTATCAAGAAGACTTAATATACGGGTAGAAGCAGCTCGTGCTTGATTGAGTTTGGCGCTGGCTTTACTAAATTTACGGATAGGATCCATAAACATGGCAAGTGCTGCCACAAAACTAATAAAGCCACCGGTGGTCAATTCTCCTGAGGCAATCCGATGGTGAGCAAAAACAATCACACCCGCAAACGCCACAGATCCCACCAGTTCTACTGCCGGATGAGAATGCTCTTCAGCGGAGTTAGAGCGCGAGCGATTACCTAAGAAACGCTCTTGGACTTTTTCAAAACGACCGGCCAAATACGGCTGAAGACCAAAAGCTTTAGCTATACGTTGCCCGGTTAAAGCCTCGCTCACGGAATGAGTCATATCGGCGACATCTTTTTGCGCTTGGCCAATATACTTTCTAATTCTTCTTCCGAGTCGACCAAAGATGAGAGCAAAGATGGGCGAAGCGACCAAAATGATCAAAGCCAATTGCCAGTCGTGATAAAACGCCACACTGACCAACGCAATAGCTGTAATCGGTTCGCGAATGATTTCGAGTGCGTTCTTGAAGGAGTCAGCAAACATATTTGTGTCACTCAAAAAAGTTGACACCAAATTGCCTTGCTTGGCCTGGGCGAAATAAGAAGAGGGCATCGCCTGAAATTTGTTGAACAGTTGTGATCGAATGCTACATGCGCAACGATCAACAATCATCCGAAGACCGTAATAATGAAAAAAGCGCAAAGGATAGTTAAGAATTCCTAATCCAACCAAAATTGCTGCCAGCTTAAATGCTTCATCACTCGTTGAGCCTGCTGAAAAACCTTTATCAAAAATATCTTTAACCAAATAAGCTTCATAGGCCTTGATGGCCGATAAGGGGAGCGCCAAAAGAGCAGCTGTTAACGCCTGCTTCCAAAATGGACGAAGGTATGGGAACATGAGTTTAAGGACTTCTAACATGAGGTTGATCTTAAACCGCGGGGGCAGGCATGACAAACAAAACCCCAAAAGCCATCTTTCTTGATCGAGACGGAACCTTGATCCGTGACAAGAATTATCTATCCCGCGTTGAAGATATTGAATATTTTCCGGATACGTTTAAAGCCCTAAGTTTACTTCGCTCTAAAGGCTACCGACTCTACGTCATCACCAATCAATCAGGTGTCGGCCGCGGCTTTTTTACTATGAAAGAGGTCAACGATATCCACCGTGTCATGGACGCTGACTTAAAAGCCCAAGGTTTAAAAGCCTACGATGGCTGGGGAATTTGCCCCCATGCTCCCCATGAAGCCTGCTCCTGTCGTAAACCTCACCCCACCTTGATTGAAGATATCCTCAACAGAGAAAAATTGGTGGCAGATGATTGTTGGATGTTGGGCGATAAAGACATCGATGCTCAATGCGGTTTGAACGCTGGAATCAAGGGCGCCATAGTGCGAGTTAAACCTCCAGAAGGTAATTACACCTACTTCTCTACTCTTCTCGAGTTCGCTAAAAGCCTCAACTAGAAAAGCATTTTATAAGAAGTCACATCCGGAAGCTTAACCTGGAAATGGTAGCACCAAAATTGAATCAAATGAGTATTAACGGCCTGGGGTGCACCCTGAATAAGAGGCCAATCTTGAAAACGTGTTCGAATGGCCTGTGACAACAGAGCTCTGACTGGTAGATCCGTGCTTACTTCAGAGCCTGATTCTTTCACGCAATTCATACAAGAATAGCCACCTTGGTCAACAATCAAAGGGCTCATCACTTCTTCTTCTAGCTGACAGCCGCAATAAACACACTCCGATTCATCTGGCAGAATTCCTAAATGTAATAAAAATTTGCTTAAGAAAAGCAGCAAATGATTTTCCCACTGAAAGTTTTTTTGTTGGAGGGCCTGATCAAGATGAAATAATCCATTTGAGACGACATTAAATAGTCCACCATGCTCTTGAGCGGCAAAAGTATTGTCTGACGTATGTGGGAGTGCCGTTTTGAGCACCATCTCTAAATACAAACAGGCCAGGGCAAATGCTTGGGGATGATGACGTATCTCCTGTGACTGCCACAACAGAGTTTGTTCACTCGCCATTTGCAAAGTCTCTAATGAAGTGTGGCCGGAGCGAGCTTCACGTAACTGAACACGCAATAAATTGCCTGGTTCGTAGACGCGCGGTTTAGAGTTTTTTCCGCCTCCCATACCACCATAGACATAAACACTCGTGATGGTCCCTTCACGCAACAACATACGTGCAATGAGATCACGTTCTTTTTGCGGAATAATCTGAATGACAATCCCTTCCAGGGTCATACCAATTGGCCTTGATGATGAGCTTCAATCGAAACATCATAACTCTTATTAGCAGCCGCAGGAAAGCCACAAGACGCTCTCTTTTTGAGAGTCCAGCTAATCTCCAACTCATCCAAACTTCAAACGCATCACCGCGTCGCCCGGCCCTCGTCCGCATTTGATGTACCATCCAGTGAGGCGCACTCTGATCAAGTAAAATGACTCGGGCTAAATTAGGTAAGTTAATTCCGTGAGACAAGCAGGAAGTGGCGACTATCACATGCGGTAGCTTTTCACTTTGGAGTCTGATTTGAAATTGTGAAGTTTCTCCCCCTTTACACCCCCAAACCACCAGTCCTAGCTGTTGAAGTTTTTCAACCCAAACATCAACAGCGTGACGATGCTGACAAAAGATTAAACTCATCCCAATCAAATCGTCCGCAATGAGTTCAGTCATCCATGTGATCGGCCCGGTTAACGTCGCCATCGGTAGATGCTTAAATCGAAAATTCCCGGCATCACCCGAAATAAGATGAGTAAAATTTTGACTAAGAGTTTCTTTCAAAAAATCGAGCGTTTCAGGAATTAATGTTGCAGTAAATCCAACGCCCGCTAAACCCGAAAGGCAGTATCCATACCAAGCTTCTAAGAAGGCATGCCGAAAACTTTCACCCCATAACTGCACAAGATGAATTTCGTCCCAAATAACCACCAAGTTTGGTTTTGCTTTTCGCAGTCCTTCCCAGTCAAGTTGTAGCAACTCTTCAGGTAAGACCACCCATACTTTTTCATTTTGTCTTTTGACCTCTTCGGCCAAAGCTCTCAATGGTGATATATAAAGGAATTC
>JBIKNE010000292.1:0-3837 GCA_044358855.1 Bacteriovoracaceae bacterium
CTTCAGGATGAAGAATGGTGACTTCTTTCAAGTGAGGAAGATTAAGAGCATCCATCTTTTTGTGAATTGATTTTTTCGAGCCCAAAAGAATTGGATCGATACGTCCTTCATCAACAAGAGTAGCGACTGCTTTGAGTACACGTGGTTCAGAGCCTTCGGCAAAAACGATTGTTGGCTTTTTGCTGCCAGGAAGACTTGAGCGGATATGGCGCATGAATGTGCCACCTTGACCCAAACGTTCACGTAAGCTTTGCGTGTAGGCATGCATATCAGGAATATGAATGCGTGCTACACCTGAATCCATCGCCGCTTTTGCTACTGCAGGTGATACGCGCGTGAGAACGCGTTTATCAAATGGTTTTGGAATCAAGTACTGGCGACCGAATGAGAAGTTCTGATCGCCATAGGCGCGTTTCACATCGTCAGGCACTTCTTCTTTTGCAAGCTCAGCAAGGGCTTTGGCGGCAGCCACTTTCAT
The DNA here is from genome assembly GCA_044358855.1 of Bacteriovoracaceae bacterium. GTDB lineage: Bacteria > Bdellovibrionota > Bacteriovoracia > Bacteriovoracales > Bacteriovoracaceae > UBA6144. The sequence continues at coordinate 479 of JBIKNE010000292.1, forward strand.
GGCTTCATTGATCTTGCGGGCACGCACGTCAAGGGCACCGCGGAAGATGAAAGGGAAGCCCAGTACGTTATTCACTTGGTTTGGATAGTCCGAGCGACCAGTTGCCATGATGGCATCGTCGCGAACGGCAGCAACTTCTTCTGGTGTGATTTCTGGTTCAGGGTTTGCCATCGCAAAAATGATGGGGTCTTTCGCCATGGTTTTTACCATGTCTTTAGTCACAAGACCTTTAGCCGAGCAACCTAAGAAGGCATCAGCATTATTGAGAGCGTCACCAATAGTGCGAGCCTTTGTATCATTGGCGAACATGTCTTTATATTTATTCATCCCTTCCGTGCGGCCTTTCCAGATCACACCTTTGGAATCAACCATGATGAGGTTTTCTTTCTTCACTCCAAGATCAAGCAGGAAAAGTGCGCAGGCAATCGAAGCGGCACCAGCGCCACTCACAACAACCTTCGTCGTTTTGATATCACGCTTAGTGATTTCAATCGCGTTCAAGAAAGCTGCACCTGCGATAATGGCCGTACCGTGTTGGTCATCGTGGAATACCGGAATATCCATGATCTCGATAAGCTGCTTTTCAATTTCAAAACATTCAGGTGCTTTAATATCTTCGAGGTTCACACCACCAAATGTTGGTTCGAGTGCTTTCACTGTACGAACGACTTCATCAACCGTCTCAGCATTAATTTCGATATCAAAAACATCAATGTCAGCAAAACGTTTGAAGAGAACGCCTTTGCCTTCCATAACTGGTTTACCAGCGAGTGCACCGATATTACCGAGACCCAAAACGGCAGTTCCGTTTGAGACCACGGCGACAAGGTTTCCTTTCGCTGTATATTTGTAAACGTCTTCTGGATTTTTGGCGATTTCAAGACAAGGACCAGCTACTCCTGGAGAGTAAGCGAGCGAGAGATCGCGCGCTGTTAAGCATGGTTTAGTAGACGTAATTTCAATTTTACCGGGGCGACCTTGTGAATGATAATCCAAGGCTTGACGGTACTTCTCTTCGTGCGTTGCATCTTTGTTCGTACTCACGCGAACACATCCTTTGATAGAAAAATTGGGTGAGAGGACGATAGCAGGTTTACTTGTGGGCGACTACTGATGCGCGGCGCGCGAGGGCCCAGACGAGCCCTAAAATTGCACCTGCGAGCCCTGCGTAGAATTCGTCTAGGCCGGTCGGCCAATATTGATTCACCAAGGCAAAGAAACTCATGGCTAAAATCCCCAGTCCTACTGATTGTAAGAATCCGACTTCGCTGAGAGTTTTTGGCCGCCACAGTCCCCATAAGAGGGCCGGCAAAAGTGTCGCTGAAATCATGCCGCCTAATAATTTCCAAACGGCGACGATACTTCCCCCAAAAATCGGAGCAATCAACCAAGCCGCCAGGCCACAGATGATCATGCCGAACTTGAGCCATGCCTTACTGGTTTTTTTCATGAGATCAGTAGTAAGAGCGGCGCCGGCAGTGAAAAGATAGGAATCAAGCGTTGAGAGAATGGTCGCTAAAATTCCTGCTAAAAATAATCCTCTCATTCCCGGTGGAAGAACTAACATTCCTAATTGTAGATAGGATTGTTCAGGAAGTGCTGCTGGTAAAACGGCACGAGCATAAAGTCCGCCAAGAGTCGTAGCGATATCAAATATCACCCACACGCCTGTCGCAATGATGAGTCCACGTCTTGCTGTTTTTAAATCTTTGGCGGCTTGCACGCGTTGATGAAAGTTAGGATCAACCAGTGTTCCCATAGCAATCGCACCCCAGATGAAGAGTGCGGCCCAGTCGTTTCCGCCCGAGGGATCCCAGTGAGTGGCAGGCAGTTTGGCTTGTAAAAATTCGATGCCACCATAGGTTTGCCAGCAGAAAAAAACCAAAACCCATACCGCGATTACCATCACGATACATTGAACAAAGTCAGGATAAACAACCGAGCGCAGTCCGCCCCAAAGTCCATAAGCGTACATGGCAAGCAGACCCAAGAATGCCGCTTCCCACCAGGGAATACCAAGTAAGGGGCCCAAGAAATGTCCAAGACCTGCCACGTAACCAATCGGAAGCAAATTTGCGAGTGCTAAGACAGCAGTTAATTGTCGTGCTTTGTGGCCAAAAAGTTTGCCCGCTAAATCAGCTAATCCTGTAGAGTCGTGCTGGCGTACTCGCGCGACCAGAAAAAAAGCAAAAATAAAATAAGTGGCGTACCAGAAGGCCCCTTGAGTCACAAAATTAAAAACACCTCGTTCGAAGGTTAAGGCCGTTACACCAAAGATACCACCGTACCAAGTGGCGACTAATGAAGTGACAAAAAGTGGTAGAGTGAGGCGGCGGCCCATCAGGAGCAGTTCTAGCGGAGAATTTTGATCAGCATGGGATTTTTTGGCAGCAATATGACCCCAAAGCACGGCCAAGAGAGTTAACGCCAAAACAAGAACGAAAATCGTCCAATCAAGCGGGGTTAGAATCTCATGCAAAGGGTGCATGCTGCTCAGTATAGAATTGTGAAGAGCGTTTGTCTCTTGAAGTCAGAAAGGTTATTCTGTGGTGGTGAAACTAATGAGATTTTTCTTACTTTTATTCCTGGTGAGCTGCCAAGCGGTTGAGATGATCAAGCAGCGCGCCCTCGAAATAGCGGGACTTGCACCTGAGCCTGTTGTCGTTGAAGAAACTTTTACTCCAGAGCCTCCGCCCAGTATGGAGAAAGATGCTGTCGTACAAGTGACTCCTAAAGACAAAATTCTGGCCCTCTTTGAACAGTTTAATCGTGAACCAGATGATTATGTGCTTGGTCTTATCATCAATGAATTGACGCAGAATAAATCAATCTTTAAATCTGAGCGCGATCCTTCATTGGCCAATGTGCTTAATCGTCTCGTTCCTTGGGTTCAACAAGGTCAAAGCCAAACTATGGGCCTATTGGTTCAGATGATGCCGCTTATGTTGGGTGAAAATAGAGAGTTGGTTAAAATTATTCTTTCACGTGCTTTTGATAGTGCTCCACTTCTCTTGATCGATATGTTGACCAGACGCTCAGAGGATAAACTTTGTTATATGGCGAGCATGACCCCGCCTGAAGTGAGCATTGATAATAAAAGAAATTATCTCGAGTCTCGACGTGAACAATTAACGGCTTTAAAAGACACTACCGGCTTAACGGCAACACATTTGAATTATCTTGAAGTGTGTTTGCGCACTCTTGATGTAACTCTTGCCCCGAAAGATTCTCCACCTCCTGTTGCCGCACCGGCCGTAACGATTGAACCAGATGCTACTACACCAGCTGATACAACAACTCCCGTGACACCATGATTCAAGTCACAGGCCTTGCCAAATCCTATGGCACTCAACAATTGT
>JBIKNE010000293.1:0-3835 GCA_044358855.1 Bacteriovoracaceae bacterium
TTCAGCGGGCACAGGTTTTTGGTAATGCACGCATTCTAAGTAGTGGGGTAGCAACGGGAGATTCAATCGTATGTGGCTCTGCAATCTTGGATACAACGGTTGATTCTGGAATACACCAAGGCTTAGGAAGAAAATAGCATGAAAATTAATTATTCAATATTCGCTCTTATTCTTGTCTTTTCAGTAACTGCATTTGGATGCCCAGGTGAAGTATTTAGTAGACGACTGAATCCCGATGGCTTACCCGGAGGAAAAGTCTCTACAACCGCCGTAGTTGAATCTGAGGTTTATATTAGTGAGCACGCTATGGTCTGCGGAAAATCTCATGTGAAAAATAATGTTATAGTTTCAGGAAGAGCCATTGTTACGGGGTCATCAAGTATCCAGGGATATGTTCATGTTGAAGACGATGCAATTATAGGTGGAGAATCCACTGTTATCGGAGAAGAAACATTCCCAACAAGAGTGTCTGGTAAATCAAAAGTTTTTGGTCAAGCATACGTTGGTGTAGGAACAAAGGTTCATGGGAGCGCGTCTGTTGGCGGAAAAGTCAGAGTAATTAACAGCCATATATTTGGCAATGCAGAATTATGTGACGACATCATGCTGAAGAATGTAACAGTAGAAGACTCATCTTATTGTGGTAATGAACCTAAAATTGATTCCAGCCTTAGACTTGTTAATTACAAAGTTGCAGAAGTTAACAAAAACTCGCGAAATATAATTTTTGAAAGCAAAAAGACAATTATTTCTAGAAAACCAGGAAGAACAATAATTAAAATAAATGATACGGAATATTTTCCATCCACAAGAGGAAATCAGGTAATACTACCTGGCACCCATCTCACTGAGGGCATAAATACAGTACAGTTGTTTAGTGAAGACACGAAAGGTCAAAAGTTTAAGTCGGAAGAGTATGAGCTGTTAGTATCGAACGAGTATAAAGAAGTTTCGTTAAGTCAGGCGGATGAGGAGAGCTATTTAACGCGAGTTGACTTATGGAGAGGAGAGGAACTCTATCGAACAGAATCATATGTTGATAATGGTAAACTGCGGTACCTATATTTACCTGGAATTTTTTCTAGAATTGATTTTTTGGCGATTGGAAATGATGCACTTTATTTCATGAAATGGAGAATTAATGACATTAGCCCATCTCCAATAGAACCTGTTGAGTTACTGCCAAGGCAAAATGATTCAATTACTTTATCAGAAACACTCGAGGGCTGGAGTGGTGATTTTTCAAATGTTGCAATCCAAAAGCTGGACAGCGCGGCGACGAAGCTAACTTTTAATGAGGAGAGAGTTTATGTTTTTACAAAGAAGATCAGGGTTCAACCACATAGCAAGATTATAAGTTTTCAAATTGAGCAACAGGTTGCAGAGAGTGCAGACTCAGGAAATGCCATGGTTGCTTTTATACCGCTCCGACAAGACTTGCTTAATGGAGATGTGCCTTTCATTCAAGAGAGTTTCTTTACGAACTATCAGCAATTAAAATGGATAAATACAAGTGGTGAGCCTTACGAAGCTATCGTGCTACTTACCTTTTCTCCGCTATTTAATAGCAAAAATTCTGCTTCAACCAATATCATAACACCTATAGATACGTCTGGAATTACTGCTAATTTATACAATGTAGGTGTCGTCAATAAAGTAGCTACTCACATACCACTTCTTTCTACGACTGGAACTGTTAATATGTTTGAGTCCGAGCAAGCAATCAATTGTGCTCAGCTTGTTGCGATCGATAATGGCCAGGAAAACAGAAGATATGAAGTTACATCGCGTAACTTAGATTTTATAAGTGCAAACTGGCAATTGGGAGTTACAAACAATTCACTTAATCTTCAAAAAGTAAAAAAGAATAGGATATATGGTGATTTGATAGGCTTCACTGCTCAGCACTTGCCCCTTCTTGACACAATTAAGTTCAGGCTAATTGAACCGGTCACAGGCGAGGTTGTTGCAGAATCAAATATTGCTTCATGTTACAAAAAGAAATTGAGATCTGTTATTTCAAGTGGAGGAACAGGGTTTTCATTTCAAAACTATCGAAACCACGCGTTGATGTATCCACTGATGGAGTTTAACTTTGATAGTTATTTAATGGGGAGCGTATTACCCCTGGATGATTTAGAAATTCAAATGTTTATTCCTGAGCGACGAAATGCATCCGGGCAAATCGAGGTTGCTGAGCGTGTAATACATATCACCTCCAAAAGGATTGTAACTCCTTTACTGATAGATACTCAAAGGTATGCAACATCGAGAATAGAGGGGTATGAAAGTTCACAAAAGAATTTTGCTCGATCACCCGGAGATAAATGGATATTGCCTAGCTATATGACTGAAGTTGAGGAGATGCTTAGTGTGTCTCGAAATAGTTTTTGGTTTGTTAATGATATTTCGATGCTGAATGGAGCTGGCTTTAGTCATAAAGGCCATAACACAGCTCGAGAAATAGATATAGTTTACGGCACTACAGATGTTCCAAATGAGTCAGGCTATGACTTTCGCAATATAAGTAGTTCTGCAGGTTGGAGAAACGCACTGGATAGGATTGAAGAGTTTCTTGCAACAATCAATTACTATTTCATTGAAGAAATCCTGATATCATTTGACAAGACATTGGCTTTAACTAACAAGCACAAGGAAGTTGCTCTTCGATTTCATAATAGATGTATGGAGACGAATTGGTCGCCTATGAATAACAAGATTTATGTTAATTTGGATACAGAGAAAGAGATGTATAGTTTGTTACGAGATGTGCCTCCACATGAAAATCATCTTCACGTTACTCTGACGAAGCCAGATGCATTGGGTTTTCCTTCAATCAGGAAATTCAACAATAATTTGAATTCTGATTTTGTTGGCGATTTGATATTTTCATTCAAGCCAGGAAATAAATTAAAAATTTCCCTTGTAGATAAGCCGGAGTATGTCAACAAAACGGTATATTGGAGATTTCAAAGTTCTGATAATTTCACCGACACAGAGATGACCCTATGTGCAGGCAATACGCGACAACTGATTGATACAACTTTTGGAAAATTTTCCAGTGTAGGCTGCAGCACTATTCCTGAAACAGGTAAAGAGCGAAGATTTATATATGCGATGCTCGTAGATAATGACACAGGCGAATGCATTCCGATAGACAATGGAGATACTGATTTCCTTGAGATTGATTTACCATAAGTGGAGATGGGCCATGTATATTGCACTTTGTTTTTTATTGATATCATTTATTTTCACTCCTCTATCTTTCTCAGTAGAAAAAGATCGAATGAGGTCTTACTTCCGGCTTGATAGCAAACAAAGAGAGATGTTGAAGACTGTTTCTAGTGATGAAAAAAATCGTTTACTTCGTTTTTTTTATCCAAGGTTAAGGTCGCGGGAAAGATTTGTAGACATAAAAGGTTATTATTTAATTCTAAAATCAAATGGAAAACACCTGAAGTTTTATTCGAACAATGAGCTCAAGGGCTCACCAGTAGTTACATTTAAAAGATCAGAGGGTCTACAGCTTCAAAATGGAAAGATTTGTATAGAGGGAAGCAAAGTGGTGACTGAGGAGAAGGAATTCCTAGAGTGTGAACCTCTTAAGTGCAAGGTAATTAAGAAAAAAATCGAATTATTTAAGTATACCGAGTACACATACATGCTTCAAAAATCTAAAGAAAGCTGTCCAGAATCTATTTCAGTTAATTGGTTTGACGAGAGATTTATGACGGGCTTAGAGGGATGGTTTATTCCAGTAAGCTCTATCGATTACAAAAACAAGATAGCAGTTGTTTTGACTGAATTTAATAGACCATTGTTTATAAGTCTGGCT
>JBIKNE010000294.1:0-3833 GCA_044358855.1 Bacteriovoracaceae bacterium
TGCCTCGACCGCTGGTTTGTTTTGCTCTCAAATCAAATCCCAATAAAGAACTCTTGAAACTCTTGGCGCAAGAAGGCTCGGGCGCCGATATAGTTTCTGGTGGTGAACTCAAACGCGCGCTTGAAGCTGGTATTCCTGCAGATCGCATTGTTTTCTCAGGTGTAGGTAAAACCGCCGATGAGATTGAACTCGCCCTTAATTCAGGGAATGGAATTTATAGTTTTAATGTGGAATCGATCGAAGAGTTAGAACTCATAAACGAGATTGCTAAAAAATTAGGAAAAGTTGCACGTATTTGTTTTCGCTTAAATCCGATGGTGAAGGCTAAAACACATAAATATATTTCTACCGGAAATAAAACTCATAAGTTTGGTTTACTCAAAAAAGATATCGTGAAAGCGGCGAAAGACAAAAAACTCTGGAAGCATTCTCAGTTAGTGGGTCTTTCGGTTCATATTGGCAGTCAATTGCTTGATCTGAAGGCAACTCAACATGCCGTTGAGATTATGGGAGAGATTGCTCGTGGTCTTCCTCAAAAACTAGAATTTCTCGATGTAGGCGGCGGCCTTGGTGTGGCCTATCATCCTGATGAAAAGAAAAAGCTTCCTACCACGGCTGATTACATGCAACGAGTAGCGAGTTCACTCGAGAAATCCTACTTCAAACATTTCAAGGTTCGCCCTGACACACGAGTGGTTTTTGAGCCAGGCCGTCGCATAGTGGCCAAAGCTGGTTTTTTTGTAATGAGTGTTCTTCGTCAGAAAGTTTCCGAAGATCAGCGCTTCGTGATTGTTGATGGAGGTATGAATGATTTCATGCGCCCTTCTCTTTACGATGCATTTCACAATCTCCTTCCCGCCAAACAGCCAAAAGCAGGAAAAAAACTCTCTACTCATATCGTTGGTCCGATTTGTGAGACTTCAGATTGCTTCGGACATCACCGATCTATGCCTCCGCTCAAAACCGGGGACATTATCGTTTTAGCCGATGCAGGAGCTTACGGATTCAGTATGGGTTCAAACTATAACTTGCGCGGTAAACCTGCTGAGTTGCTGGTCACAAGCGAACAAGATGTGCGTTTGGTGAATCGAGCGCAGAGTTACGAAGAACTTCGTTAGTAGTAAAAGCGAATGCCGGCGGTGGCCAAGTTTTGCGAAGAAGAAATCTCAGACATTACGTGATGTTCGAACTGGACATAAACTTGAATGCTTGAAGTTTGGAGAATGGCGTAACCGCCACCCAATACGAGTCCAGTAATTTTATCTTTCACTAACCCGTACTCTTCTTCCAGGCCCGCACCTGAAGCTCCGCTCACTGGAGTATCTGTCGTTTGTTCAATATCTGTGAGTCCATAACCAATACGAAGATAAATATTTTTACGAGATAGAAGTTGAGCGCTATAGAGAACTGCAGCTGATCGTGATTGATGGTATTCGCACGGCCATCGTGCTCTATATCAGAAGTGTAAGTACCTTTGGACAAGGTTAACTCAAACTCATAAAAATTCATCCTGCGGCCAAAACTAGCTCCAAAGGCCTGTCCTTGAGGAACAGTCTTACTATCGTTCATCGATTCTTGGTGGTGTTGCCCCATACCCGCAAATATTGAAACCATCGCTTCATCAGCAAAGGCTTGGGTACTTAGGCAGAATAGGATGAGTCTGAGTAATACTCTCAAGAAATAAGCTTCTCCACATAAAAGCATATCATCCGAGTGAGTTTTTCTAAAAATAGTAAAACTTTCCATAATACCTGAGCCAGCTACTTTTTGTTATGATCATCAGATGAGGAATTACCTACTACCTATCCTTCTGATTCTTAGTTCCTGCCTCGAAAGCGAGTCCATCCCAACTACCAGCAATCTTTATGTGGCAGCTGGCGATATCCTTGTTTCATCAAGTGTGACCGATACCGTTCATCAGTTCGATAAAAAAGGCAACTATAAGCGTATTCTCTACCGCACACCGCTTGCCACAGAAACAGTGGGTGGTCTTGGTTAGATGCATTCTACAAATGAAATTTTAGTCGCGATGGAAGGAACACCAGATCGTGTTCTGGCCATCTCAGTAGTAGATGGTAGCAACCGTGTGGCCTTTCAAGACGCTCAGTTAGGAGGCACAATTCGAAGCGTAACTCAGCTCTATGATTCGCGCTCAATTCTTGTTTCTGAACAAACAGCAATCGAGCGCTTTAATGAACTGGGTCTTAGAGAGACTCACGCCGCTCCCTGGCCTTCAGTAGTCATGGCCAACGTTCAAGATATTAAAGCACTGCAAGACGGTCGCTGGATAGCTACGTCAACCACACAAGCGGTTAGAATTTATAATGATTCAGTAACAGCATTCGCAGCGCTTGCCACTGCTGCGATCCCTGCCGGAACGACGGCTGCCCATGGTGTAGCCGAACTTGCAAATGGAAAATTCTTGGTCTCATGGGAAGGTGCTGCAACTGATTATCTTTCTGTTTACAATTCTGATCTCACCCTAGATCGACATATTTTTGGTAATAACCAAGCTCAACTAACTGCTCCACGTGGAGTGGCGCAGATGGCGAATGGTAACTATTTAGTCGCTGATAATACACTTGATTATGTTTTGGAAATTAGCCCGGCAGGTCAGGTTGTGAAAATTATCGGTCAAGGAATTCTGGATGGTGCCTACTCTGTCCTTGTCGTTCCAGAGTTCAGCCCATAAAAAAGGCCGGCGCTATGGCCGGCCCACATCAATCGCTAATCAAAATTAACGCTTATACAAGATGGTCTTCTCAACTGAAAGATCACCCAATTCTGCAGAATTCAAAACACCAGCACCAGCTTTGAAGAAAGTCTTAGCTGTAACGCTGAAACGACCGCCGCCTAACTCTCGACCTAGCACATCAGCAAAAGCGATGCGCATATCAGTTACATTTCCGCGAGATGACTGAGAAAGAGCTGCGCCCATTTCTCCGTCAAACAAAGTCGTGCTACCACCCAATACTGGGTTATCAAGAATTTTCAAGTTGTGGCCTAACTGAAGACCCGCGACTGGACCTAAAGTATAAGTCATCACGTTCTTCTTGATTGAAACGTTCTTCATATTAAGAGCAGCAAGTACTGGAGCAGCCGCGTGGAATTTAACAGCAGCTGTTGCGTCGATCATCAACGTATTGCCGTTCATATTACGATTTTGATTCATTGATTCAAGTTCAAGAATCAATGTCTTAGTACCAGTTGAGCGAAGAGTGAGAACTTCTCCATTCAAAGTTGCTGTGATGTTTTCACGAGCGCTCATGCCTTCTGGAAGAGCACCAAAGTTGATGGCTACGTTAGCGTCAACATAGTAATCAAACACTTCATAAGGGATTGTTACTGTTTCATAGCAAGTATAAGGAACAGTACGGTAGATAGGCTCTGACCAGCAACGACCTGGCTGGTTTGGAGATGGACGGCGACAAACTTGGCGATGACCGGCCAAAACTGTGCGGTAACATGTGCGCTGAACTTGCTCATAACGGTATTCTGTGTGAGTCTTTTCAGCTTTCAAATTCAAAACAGTTTCAGCAAAAGAACCATCAAAAACAACACTACGGCTATCAAGCGTGCTAGCAAAAGCACTAGATGTGATAGCAAAAACCAAAGCGAATAAAACACTTTTCATTTTTCCCCCCTAAGAGAATTTGGCTTGGTATATAGGGCAATTATCATATGAGGGAAACGAGAGTCCAACGCTGAGAGGGCCGTATGTGAGAGGATGTAAAACTTATAGAGAGAATGGGGTCAGAATGACCCCATTATTGCATTTTCCAAGAGATAGATCCGTCTTTGTTATCAACCAACACAATATTTTTCGCCTTCAG
>JBIKNE010000439.1:0-2672 GCA_044358855.1 Bacteriovoracaceae bacterium
TAATGGCTGAAATTTATGACCCACCAATTTTTCGAATTCGAAATACATCGGTCTCGCTTGTAAAGCCATCTTATGCATGGGTGATACATATTCAAAATCTTGTTCATCAAAAAAATGCGCCGAGCTATCTGGCATATCACCCAGCGGCTCAACTTTGAGTATATTGTTTAACCCATTTAGGTCACCTGGAGAGAAAACTTCACCTGAATATATCGTTTTTAATTTGGGCTCATTGATCTTGGGTAAGCACCCTCCAACGACAATTTCTTTGTCTGGATATTTCTCCTTAAGTTTGCCGATAACATTAATTGAGTAGTTTTCTCTCTCTGTCGTGTATCCACAAGTATTGACTATGATTACATCAGCACTCTCAGCTGCGGCAGAATTCTCCAAACCCGCAAGCTTGAGGTTATCTCGATAGGTGGCATTTTCTAGAAGATTGGTAGCGCAACCTTCTGTCGTTGTCACAATATGAAATTTTCTAGCAACCATGGACTTCTAACCCTTTTATCTAAGACGCTTTTATGGCCTTAGTGGCAACCTGCACTTCTTCTCCAAATGACATTTCTTCGTATTCTAGGGCGACTTTTCTTTTGTTAAACATGTTATAGAAAATTGATTCGAAATTAGTAAGAGGCTTCTTTTTAACAAATACTCGGTAAGCACCAGCTAATACTCGATGCGGTCTGAGAAGGCCTTGAAGCGAATAGAAGTAGAGTGTAAAAGAGACGACAATCGCCCTTAAAGTATGATCTCCAAAGTGCTCAGACCATGATTTCATTTTTGGGATATCGTTATTCAATCGAATATTTTTATCGAGTGAATTGTAATCGTAATCAATGCCAATCTGATCAAAGAGTTCGGTTTTGGGATAAGGCACGAATGACAAGCACACCACATCTCGCACACCTAACCATGCTAGCTTATTAAGTAGCAAGAATGAGGACCAAACTTCTTTTAGGGATTGCCCTGGGAAGCCAAAAATCAATGCAACCTTGACGACGATACCCAGATCTGAAGTTTGTTTCACAATTTCATTGAAATGTTTTATATCGAGGGACTTTTTGATGCGATCAAGGGTTTTATCATCTCCACTCTCTGCTGAGTAAAGTACACGGGCCAATCCAGATTTCTTCATTTTTTGCAGAAGCTCTAAATCAAGATTCTCGGTTCGTGTTCCGATTGGAATTGCCCATGTCAGATCAAGATTAGCCTCAATCAGCAGATCACATAAGCGATGCATCCACTTCTTGTTGATAACAAGTGTGAGATCTACAAAATCGATATGATTGGCACCAAACTTTTCGATATTGCTTTTAATCTCATCAACGACATCTTCTGGTGGCCTTGCAAACCATTTAGAATCCCACATATTGGGAACAGTACAGAAGGTACAAGTGTACGGACAACCACGCGTTGCAACCATTGGTATCGATTTGCGGGCCAATGAATTAACACCACAATGATTCTCAAGATATTTATATATCGGAACCCCTCTCCATGAAGGACGAGCAAGCTCAGTCAAATTGGATCGTCTTTTGCGGCGAGGATTGGTAACTATTTTGCCATTTTTAACAAAGGCAATTCCTGCAATCTGATCAAGGGGTAAATTATTATCAAATGCATTTAGTAACTCAATGACTGATTCTTCGCCTTCACCAATAACACAAGCATCAATGTGGGGAAATTGCGCTAATATTTTTTCATGACAAGCGGTAACATGCTCTCCACCCATAAAGTATTTTTTATTAGGAAATTTCTTTAAGAGCTTGCGCATAATATGAGCATCATAAATCCAGCGATTACTATGCATGCTTTGCATGGCGATATAGTCAATATCCTCTGGAATCTTTGCGATGATCTCATCGGCTGTAATTCCCCCAATTGCTAACTCCGTGCCGACTAATTGAATTCGGCGGCCAATGCCTTCCCCGGTACCATCAATAATGAAGGAGTCATAACCATGGGATAAAAGTGTGCCATTTATATAAGCAGTTCCAATATCCGGTACGGCAGTAATGCTTGTGAGATGCTTCACAGGATGAACAAAAGGAGTTCGAATGATTACTATTTTCTTATTCTTTGTGTTCGGGAGCATTTTTTTTCCTAAAAACAAAAATATTTTCAAGCCCTATAAACGGTACCTTACTATCAACTCGCCGAACCCATCTCCACAGCCATTCTGGGCAGCTGTAAGGTGGAACAATTCCCACGCTCATAATACTAACTTCTTCGAGTGAAAGTGCCTTCAATTTATTTCTAACATAACGACGAGAAAACAAAAGTGATCGTCTCTCATTTTTGCGAATCAAGGCAACCATGATGTTAAACGGATTCCAGCAGTTCGGTTCAACAATGACGATAAACCCCTTGCTGACCCTTGTCATTTCCTTGAGCACCTCATCGCTCCGGGCTTCATGGTGAAGCATGTTGGCCTCAAACACTAGATCAAAGCTATTAGGCCCGTACTCAAGCTTACATGCGTTTAGAACTTTACCCTGATCCTTTAACGGGTTGAAGGCAAGCATGACGCTTGATTTATCGGTTGGAAGCAAATGGGAAAGTTTGCTTAAAGGAACTGAGAAGTAACCATCGCCCGCTCCCAGTTCAAGTATCAGTTGTTGAGGTAATATATAACTTTTTATTAAACCTACCACTCTAGCGGCATGGTC
>JBIKNE010000295.1:0-3822 GCA_044358855.1 Bacteriovoracaceae bacterium
CACCTGGGATATCCTCTTTGCCTAGACATTCACCCCATAAACGAGCAAACACTGGGGTGGGCCAGGGACCTTCGCCTTTGAAAGTGATAAAGCCGGGTGCCGAATAGGCCAGGCGCCAATCCGGAAAACGAGTCGTCATCTCTAATTTAAGAGATTTTTCTAAACCAACGTTAGTAAGACAGAAGAAAAAGGCCATAAAAGGTTGTAGAAATACCCTAAATCTAAGTCAAGGGAATTGGTTCATGCAGCGACCGCTAGAACTGTTACGTTTACAGGTGCTCTATCAAACTGAAGCCCAACGCTTCTCAGAGGCACAGAACAAAACTGGTATGGCCTGCCCGCCAACATGCGGTAAATGCTGCCAAGTTCCGACTGTCGAGGCCTCCGTCTTTGAAATGCTACCCATGGCCTATACTCTAGTAGAAAAAGGCCTCGCCGAGAGCGTTTTAGACAAAATAAAAACGAGTCAAACAGATCTCTGTGTCATGTTTGAACCCTCATCATCAGATCCCGCTCAAGGACGTTGTGGACAATATCAAGATCGCCCGATGGTCTGTCGAATCTTTGCCGTCGGTTCACGTATAGATAAGTATCAACAGGCGGAAGCGATCATTTGTCGTGAGCTAAAAACTCTCTACCCTTCACAGGCCCAAGAATGCCAAGGCCAAGCCCAGCAATTACCGCTCATGACGGAAGCTTTTCAACGACTGGCCGAAATTGATCCGCGCTCCCTTCATGAACGCCTACGTATTAGCCTCGCTTTAGGTACGGCATTAGAAAAAGTTTTGTATCTTTCGCAGCTAGTCGATGGCCAACGCACTGAAAATACTTAACAAAATCTTAAAAAACGAACGCGAAAATAATTCATGACATCCCCTCTTTCGTTTCCTATAGTTTTTTGCAACTCTAACGACATGGATGACATATGTTTATTCGTCTTTTGGTTCTCTTAAGTTTTGTAACAACAACCGCTTTTGCAGATCCAAATCAGGTGTTGAACGACGGTCGACTCGCCTACTACGGCGAATTCAGTGCTCAAAAATCAAATAATCTCAAAAAAGAACTCTACGACATCATGAGCTCATCACACCTTTCAATTAAAGGTAAGGTTGATCGCATCGGTGCTTGCGAGGGTGAACGTAGCTGCTACCGCCACTTGCAAGTTGGCTATTCTCGCGCTCGTACTATTATGTTTGGTGAGCTTTTTGTTGAACGCGACAACAACGGCATGTTCGTCGAAGAAGTCTACTGTGAGAGAAAGATTTATTATAAAAGCGTAAATGATATTCCGGGCATGAATAGCAAAGTGAATATCGAACACACTTGGCCTCAAAGTAAATTCAGCCGCTCATACGGCAAAGAGCTTCAGAAGAGCGATATGCATCACCTCTTCCCAACAGATTCAAAGGCCAACAGCATTCGTGGCAATCACAAGTTTGGTGAATCACGTAGTTATATGAATAACGATCTGTGTGAAGCTTCATCCATCGAACACACGAGCGATGGTTTGGTTTTCACTCCACCAGAAAAGCACCGTGGTAACGTTGCTCGCGCTCTATTCTACTTCTCTATTCGCTATCAAATGCCAATTGATCCTGAGCAAGAAGCAGTTCTGCGCCAATGGCATGCAGAAGACCCAATTGACCAAGCGGAAATTGATCGCAACAATATGATTGCTAAGCATCAATTAATCCGTAATCCATTTGTTGATTTTCCACAGCTCGCACAAGATGTGATGGATTTCTAAAAACTCGCTGCAGCAACTTTCAAAAACCACTATCAACCTTAAGTCCTAGCATGATAAAACACCTCTCTCACGAGGTGTATCATGCAAGGATTTAATAAAGTTGTTTCAACTTATGACGAGGCCATGAAAGGTCTCTCAAACGACATGCTTCTGATGGTGGGTGGATTCGGTCTGTGTGGCATTCCCGAAGGTCTCATCAAGTGGATTTATGACCACGGTCAAAAGGGACTCACCTGTATTTCAAATAATGCCGGTGTAGATGGATTTGGGCTTGGACTCCTTCTAGAAAAAAAACAAATCAAGAAAATGATCTCAAGTTATGTGGGAGAAAATGCTTTGTTTGAAAAGCAAGTTCTCTCAGGTGAGCTTGAAATTGAACTGACTCCGCAAGGAACTCTCGCCGAAAAAATTCGCGCAACAGGTGCTGGCATCCCAGCATTCTTTACGGCCACTGGGTTTGGTACCCTGATCGGCGAAGGTAAAGACGTCAAAGTTATCAATGGCCGCTCTTATATTCTTGAGCACTCATACCCAAAGGCCGACTTCTCGCTCGTTCGCGCCTGGAAGGCCGACACCTACGGCAACTTGATCTTTAGAAAAACGGCGATGAACTTTAATCCTATGATTGCCATGGCAGGTAAAATCACAGTTGCTGAAGTCGAAGAGATCGTCGCTCCAGGAGAGCTTGATCCCAACTATATTCATGTTCCTGGCATCTATGTAAATCGTGTAATCAAAGGCAACTTTGAGAAGCGTATTGAACAACGTACGGTGAGGAAATAATTATGGCACTCTCAAGAGAACAAATTGCTCAACGTATCGCGCGTGAAATTAAAGACGGCTACTACGTTAATCTTGGCATCGGCATTCCAACTTTAGTTGCCAACTATGTACCACAAGGTATGAGTGTCATGCTGCAATCAGAGAATGGTATTCTTGGTATGGGAGAATTCCCAACTGAGCAGACCATCGATGCTGATTTGATTAATGCTGGTAAGCAAACTGTTACCGTCATTCCAGGTGCTGCTTTTTTCTCATCAGCAGATTCCTTTGCTATGATCCGTGGTGGCCACGTCGACCTGACAGTATTGGGTGCTTTTGAAGTGGATTCAACAGGTGCTCTCGCTTCTTGGATGATTCCAGGAAAATTGATTAAAGGCATGGGCGGAGCGATGGATCTGGTCGCTGGTGCCGAGAATATCATTGTCGCTATGTCACACGCTTCGAAAGATGGGGCTTCAAAAATTCTTAAAAAATGTACGCTCCCACTTACTGGTGTGAATTGCGTGAAGTTGGTGGTGACTGATTTGGCCGTTCTTGAATTAAGAAATGGCGTCTTTCATCTTTTAGAGCGCGCTCCAGGTGTCTCAGTGGAAGAAATTAAAGCGAAAACTGAAGCTGAGCTGGTTATTCCGGCGAACGTGCCTGAGATGAAGTTCTAGATTTACGCCGACTCTCGCCTCCGCAAATAAAAAGCCCCCTCCAGATGGAAGGGGCCTTTGAGGGGGGAAACACATCTCACATCCGGTGAGATGAAACTATTGTAGACTTGAACGCATATTATTCATGGCCGACTGAGCTGCACTTCTCACGTCCGAATCACTATCGTTAGTGACTATTCTTCCTAATAAGCGATAGGCATTCATTGTGTGGATTCGGCCAATCAAATAAACTCCTAAGCGACGAGCTTCCCAAGAAGAAACACCTGCGAGTGATTCTAAACCTGGCAAGTAGCCATCATCTAATACTCTTCCTGACATCGCATTATAGGCCGCCGCTCTTACGTCAGAATCTGAATCAGTTCTAATAACCGTAATCATAAAGTTGGTAACCACTGTTACGTTTTTAAGACGATCAAGCTGATAGACAATAAGACGACGAGTTTCCCAGCTACTGACTCGCTCGTAGTTGGCGATTAAAGTACGAACCATTTCAGCAGAATTAATTGATCTCTTGGTTAATTCGTTATGAGCAGCGGCCCTCACATCACTGTCTGAGTCGCTGTAACGATTGATGATTAATAGCGCCACATCGTCGCCAGGAATTTTCCCTAGTTGATAGATCGCATCTCTGCG
>JBIKNE010000296.1:0-3811 GCA_044358855.1 Bacteriovoracaceae bacterium
AAAAAGGGTCAAAAGATTGTTTTCCTTGCTAAGAGTGAGCTTGCTACAAAAGCGCTCTTTCAGGTTTTGGCCGGAGAGCGCCAAGCCGATAGTGGTGGCTTCTCTTGGGGTATTACCACCTCACGGGGATATTTGCCGTCTGATAACGGTGCTTTCTTCCAAGATGCCTCGCTTGATTTGATTAACTGGCTTCGCCAGTACTCGGCCGATCAGACGGAGACTTTCTTGCGTGGCTTTTTAGGCCGCATGCTTTTCTCAGGTGAAGAAGCGAAGAAAAAATCAACAGTACTCTCGGGTGGTGAGAAAGTTCGCTGCATGCTCTCAAAACTTATGTTGGCCGGGCACAACGTTCTGATTTTCGAGAATCCAACTAACCATCTTGATCTTGAAACCATTACGGCCTTAAACGAAGGCATGATTGATTTTAAAGGCACACTTCTTTTCACCTCACACGATCACGAGTTTATTCAAACCATCGCCAGTCGTGTGATTGAGCTACAGTCGAAAGGCTGTCGTGATGAAGAATGCACTTACGATCAATTCTTGGGCCTAGAATAGAGCATGAGTCGCTATTCCATCGTTGATATTGAAACGACGGGCGGCAATCGTGACGGCAATAAGATCACAGAAGTCGCTATCATCAATGTGGATGACGGTGTTGTCACAGAAGAGTGGTCGAGTCTCATTTATCCAGAAAGACCCATTCCATGGGGAATCACGAAGCTCACGGGAATTGATGATGCCATGGTGGCGGACGCTCCACCGTTTTATAAACTAGCCAAAAAAATTGTGGAGCTGACTGAAGGACGCACCTTCGTTGCTCATAATGCTTTTTTTGATTATCGTTTTTTACAGAAAGAATTCTCGGAACTTGGTTACACATTTCAGCGTGAAGTCCTCTGTACCGTCAGGCTCGCTCGAGCGGCTTTTCCTGGTTTGCCTTCCTACTCTCTATCTAATTTATCTAAGCATTTTAGACTCAATCGCGAAGCTGAGCACCGTGCCTTAGATGATACCCGCGCTTGTTATGAAATTTTCCGCCGTGTGCAAGAAAAGAGTGCCGACATTATTGAAGCAGCAAAGCCTAAACCACTGCCACCTGAATTAGATGATGGCTCGATTGAAAAACTACCCGAAGCGCCTGGGAACTATTTCTTTTATACAAGGGCCGGCCTTCTCCTTTATGTAGGCAAGGCGAAAAATATCCGCGATCGCGTGAAGAGTCATTTTCAATCAGCAGGAAATACGAAACGCGATATCGAACTGCGCACCCATGTCGCGAAAATTGATTTCAAACTATGGGGAAGTGATGAACTCGCGAGTTTGATGGAGTTGCATTATATCAAGGCCCTCAGGCCTTTGATGAATCGTGCTTCTCGCAAAGTGAACTTTCGTTATACTTTGTCACTTCATCCTCAAGCGGCACCCGGCTCAGAGGTACGCGTATCGACCACCGCGGATGAAGACGTTCCGCGTTTTGGCTCGCGAAAAATGGCGGAAGAGGCGCGCGCGAAGGTTTATCAAGCAGCATTTGCCGTCGAAGCGGATGGTCTGTTTTTTGTGGAAAAAATGCGCCAGTATCGCACTGTCCTAGGTGATGCGGCGGTTGCTCAGCGTCTTGCTGAGAAGATTTATCCTCATCAAACTCTATTAACTGAGAATGACATTGCGCTACCGGGACGAACTCCCAAAGAGCAGGCTTTTGTTATTGTTCGCGAAGGTCGCTTAATCGAAGTTCAGTTGGTGGATGAGCAAGGGGAAGTGGAGATCTATCCACTCGAGGATTATCCCGATATGCGACGAATAGTTGCGAAATTTACCAAGAGCCCACGTTAGGCATACTCTTCCAAGGTTCTAAGGGAGGAAGTGTTCCTTCCTGCAAAATCTCGACAGATTGATTGTCGGGAGAACGTACAAACGCCATGTGACCGTCGCGTGGTGGACGATTAATGGTAATGCCGGCATCCATCAGACGCTGACAGGTTTCATAAATATTTTCCACACGAAAGGCAACGTGACCAAAGTTGCGGCCGTGAGTGTATTCTTCAGTTTGATCCCAATTATAGGTGAGTTCAATCTCTGGCTCACCAGGAGCGGTGGCAAAGAAAATGAGAGTGAAACGTCCGGAAGCATTTTCTTGGCGTCGCGTTTCAGAAAGGCCTAAGAGCGTCCAGAATTTAGTGGCACGCTCAACATCTTTAATCCGAAACATAGTGTGGAGGTATTTCATAGAAATAGCCTCCGTCTGAGCGATGCGAAATGTCCAATCCCATTCAAGAATCAGGACGCTCTATTGCAAAAGTATTTCAGCATGGTTGAGTGACTATTTAGTGAAGAATACAAAGACAAATCATAGATTGAAATCATTTTATTTAAGCTTAATTATTGCTAACATGATTTAATTTTTTGGAGTAATCTGTGAGTAAAGCAAAATTAAATCTTGCACCTAGAAATGTATCTACCTCTCGACTTGTTCTGTTTTTTTCTTTTGTTTTCTCAATAGTATTCTCCTCGATTGGTGCAGCTGGATCTTTTGGATCACGCTTTCAAAGTTTTTTTGTTTGGATACCTACGACCCTACTGGCCTTCGGTTGTCTCATTCTCACTCATTCTCTTTTGAAACATAAGATCAAGCTCAACTTTTGGATGTCATCCTTTCTTGAAGGAGTTATTGGGTCCCTGATTTTTGCGCCCTTGGCTTTTTTCTTAGATGTTTATATAGGAACAGATCCAGGTCCCTATCTTTCGGGCATGGGTATCATTGAAGAATTTGGTCATGTCTGGTTGCCTGTGACAGTCTGTTGGATTGTTGTTAAATCTCCGCGCTACTTTGGTTTTATCTTACCTGTCAGAATTGATCCGGATTTTGTTTTCAATCAACACCCTTTGAATAAATCAGAGTCTGAAATTGAAATCATCGGTACTTTTCTTGAAATTATTCCCAAGGAATTGGGTAAGGACATTATTTATCTTAAAGCTGAGAAGCAATACCTGATGGTAACAACTCCGCTTGGAAGTAAACTTGTCCACCATGGGCTAAATCAAGCAATACGATCTTTTTCAGATGGCTATGGGGTTAAAATTCATCGGTCCTTATGGGTTGTTAAGAAGCATATTCATAGAATTGATAAAAAAAAACGTGTGGTGATCATGTCTAATGGTTCAGAGTTGCCCATAAGTAGAAGACTGCTTAGTTCCATGAGTAACTAAGTTTACCTTTCGTTCAAAAAATCTTCCGTCTGTTCAAGGCTTCAGTGAATTTAAGCGATTATCTGATACATTTTTGACAATAACTCATTTCAAAGGAGTATGTAATGAGGCTGCTTAGGTTCTATTGTTTTACGTTTCTAATTGGTTTTTCTGTCCAGGCGTACGCTGTGCGCTGTGCGCCAGATATGCCTTCCTTGTTAAATTTTGCTTGTAAAAAAGGAGTGGCCCTTCCAGTTGGTTTAGGAATTGAGCACGGCGGAAAAGCCGATGCTTCTAAAAACTATGAGACGGGTGTGGAACCTGTCGCTATGCTGCATGCCTCAACAAATACTATGCAATTTTTCGTAGAAGGCGTTGAGAATGGGATTCGCTATTTTGCGACAGATAGATTTTTATTTAGTTTAGCGGCACGTTACGAACATGGGCGCAAAGAGAGTGACGACCCAACATTTTTAAAAGGCCTGGGAAACATTAAAGATGAATGGATGGGTGTCGCGGAAGCAAGGTACTCACTTGTCGGGAATTACGATGTCTGGGTTGGTGGAAGATCTATGGTAGGCGACAAAGACATCGGTCAGCTTCATATCGCTGTTGTGGGACT
>JBIKNE010000298.1:0-3790 GCA_044358855.1 Bacteriovoracaceae bacterium
GAAAGCAGAGATTTTCTGTCGGATTCAGAGAATTTTTCCATAAAAAGGACTCCTTAAAATAAGACTACCCCAATTAAGGGGTAGTCTCGTTTATTAATTAGTCCTGAAATCGGGGCTCAGATCAAAGGGCCCTGATTTATTTTCTCAATGCGATTTTCACAACTTCTTCAAAATGGCGAACCGGATAGAACTTCATTCCTTTGCGGTGACGCTCAGGAACTTCTTTTAGATCCTTCTCATTTTGCCATGGAAGAATTATTTCTTTGATACCTGCTCGTTTTGCTGCCAAAACTTTTTCTTTAATACCACCGACAGGCAAAACTTTGCCTGTTAGAGAAAGCTCACCCGTCATCGCGACATCACCGCGCACTTTCTTCTTAGTTGCAAGACTGTAAAGCGCAAGCGCCATCGTAATACCCGCGGAAGGACCATCTTTAGGAGTTGCGCCCGCTGGAAGGTGAAGATGAATCTCGTGTGTCGCCAAGAAATCTGTCGCTTCTTCCGCAGGAATAGGTGGAGTAAGTTTTATTACTTCAGCTGGATTAGCAGGAACGGTAATCATTCTGCCTGATTTCTTAGGAAGTTTTTTAACATCTTTAGCTTTTTGAACATCGATCTCTTCTTGCAACATCTTCTTAACAAAGCTGTAAGCAAGGTTAGCCGACTCATTCATCACGTCACCCAACTGACCAGTAAGTTTGAATCCCTTACCTTTAAGTGGAATCGATTCGATGAAAAGAATATCACCACCAAATGCAGTCCAAGCAAGACCGGTAACGATACCAGGCATGAGTGGTTTTTCTGCTTTATCAGTTTCGAAGCGCTTACTGCCAAGAATTTTCTCAAGATCAACCGGTGTTGGAGTATAAGCTCCACGCTTTTTGCTTGAAACTCTTTCAAGAGCAGCACGACGACAAAGTTTTGCGATTAATTGTTCCATCACACGCACACCGGGCTCACGTGCATAATCAGAAATCAGTGCTTTTAGGACAGCAGCCGAGAGCTTCAAGTCTTTCGTCGTTAGACCATGCTTCTTAAGCTGTTTTGGAATCACCCATTTTGTTACAATTGAAAGCTTTTCTTCCAATGTATAACCAGCGATCTCGATAAGTTCCATACGGTCGAGGAGTGCTTCAGGAATTTCTCCCACGTAGTTAGCTGTGGCGATGAATAGCACTTTTGAAAGATCAAACGGAACATCGAGATAGTTATCGATGAACGTTTTATTCTGTTCAGGATCAAGCACTTCCAGAAGCGCTGAGGCAGGATCACCTTGATAGCTTTTACCCAGCTTATCAATCTCATCGAGCATAATAACAGGATTGTTTACTTCAACGCGCTTGAGGGCCTGAATAACTTTGCCTGGCATTGCGCCGACATAAGTCCGACGATGGCCTTTAATCTCAGCCTCATCGCGCATACCACCCAACGAGAAGCGATAGAACTTTCTTCCAAGGGCATGGGCAATACTTTGACCAAGAGAGGTCTTACCTACGCCTGGAGGACCCGAGAGACAAAGAATCGTGCCGTCGTATTCAGGCTTCAGCTTTCTCACAGCAAGGAATTCCAAAATACGTTCTTTGGCTTTTTCTAGGCCGTAATGATCCTTCTCCAACATCTTGCGAGCTGATGGAATATCAACAGAATCCTCAGAGTGTTTACTCCAAGGCAGTTGAACCATCCATTGAAGGTAAGTTCTAGTTACGTTGTATTCTGGAGAGCTATCCGGAATTGATTCAAGACGATCAAGTTCTTCAAAAGCTACTTTCTTTGCATCCTCAGTTAAGCCAGCTGCTTCAATACCTTCACGAAGCTTCTTCATGTCCTTGGCTTTTTCGTCTTCGTCCATGCCAAGTTCATTGCGAATAACTTTCAGTTGTTCGCGCAAGAAGTACTCACGTTGGTACTTGTTTACTTTATCGTTCACTTCATCAGTAATTTTCTTTTGAATGTCGGCAACGTCTTTTTCGCGCTTCAAATAAACAAGAAGCTTAGCGAAGCGTTTTTTTACAACAAGCGTTTCTAAGAAATCTTGCGCCTCAGGAACATCAAGTGACAGAGCAAACGCTACCAGGTCAGCCAAACTTCCTGGTGATGGAGAATTCAACATCGCCAACTTCATTTCTTCATTGAAGTAAGGATTGATCTCACTTAACTTTTTAACCTGATTAATTACTGAGCGTGTATAAGCATCTAGCTCTTCATCTGGCTCGTGAATGTCGCTGAATACTTCTGGACGACACAAGAGAAGAGGTGCATCGCCGGTATATTCGACGGCGCGATAGCGACGCATTCCATGAACAAGTAAGTTTACGCTGCCGTCTGGAAGTTTGAGTTTCTTAACGATCTTACAGAGTACACCAACTTTATAAATATCATGTGGCGTGAGTGATTTGTTAACTGCTTCTGGTGCACCTTGTGTGTCATGTTCCTCAGTTTCTTCTTCATCGTCTTCGAAATCACCATCTTCAAAAGATGTTCCACCATCTTTAAATTTTACTAGATTCAAGGCGATATAATTATGACGAGCCAAATAGGTATCAAGCTCTGAAGTATATTTATCTTCCGATAAAATAATAGGCGCTATCATTCCTGGAAAAATTGGACTGTTCACGATTGGAATGATGACTACTTCCGATGGAATTTCACCCAAGAAGTGAGCATCCGAATTTGCTTTCATTGTTTTTTTTTCTTTAGCCATGGAGATCTCCCCTCGTCGAGAGGCACGAGGACTGGTGGGTTTTAGGTACTAACTACAAAATGGACACTTACGGACGGATGTCAATGACAAGCCTGGCTGGATTCTCTAAGTAAAAGACATCAAAGTTTACTTTGCTTTTGAGATTCATTTCCATTGTGACTTGGTTTTTTTCAACCGCCAAAAAATCTACCGACTTAACATATTTCGAATTTTGCAAAGATTTGAGTTGCGGACTAACACTGGTATTAAAAAAATCTACGGAGATTTTTTTCTCACCTTCGCTAATATGCCCATAAAGACGCGGAACTGTTGAACCTAAATCGATAACCACTCTTTCATAGCCACGATCAGCGACAAATGAACTACGAATAGTTTCAATCGCTGCACTTCCACCTTGGTTGATATGAAATACGCCATGACTTAGATAAATGGCTTTCTTGCGCGAAACAAGTTTCCAAATTCTCTCTTCATTCAAGTTTTGAGCTAAAGCAGAGAAAGAAATTAATCCGACTAAAATCCACAGGTATTTCATTGAGACACCATCCTTGTGCTCTAAATTCTACAAAACACAACAGATGAAGACAAAACCTTCTTATGAATTTGAACGACGTCTCTTGAGAAGAGTGACTAAGAAACCTAGGGAAATCGTCATCAGCATTGCACCTGGTCCAGCTCCTGGTCCATTTGATGGTGGTTCCCATGTTCCACAGGCCGGTGCGGCTCCCGCAGTTGTTGAACTTGCTGACTCATCCGCTAGGCCGGCCAAAGCTGATGCTGAGACGGGATTCGGACGCACCGCAAAGGTATAAGGTGCATCCATACAAGACGTATTGTCGCTTAGGACTGATTCTTGATTCTGATAATGGATTTGCCCATTTCTTAATACATTAACGAGCATCAGCCAGGGACGATCGGTAAGATTGAAAACTTCCGGAAAGACCATATGAGAAATCTGCTCACTCGTTGAAAGAGCACGCGGCCTTACTTTTACGGTTAAGCGATTAAGCGCCGCAGTTCCTGATAATGGGTAGGTAATTTTACGATTATAAATCGCCTTGAGTGTTCCCGACTCAAGCGCCAAGACTGGAA
>JBIKNE010000299.1:0-3774 GCA_044358855.1 Bacteriovoracaceae bacterium
AACCAAGCTTTCAGTTTGGCGCTGGGCCAATGAACGACCTGCCAAGATATCATCGACACCCAATATCTGAGAAAGAGTAAGGCCACGTTGTACGTAACGAAGAGTAAATACTTGACCTTGAGTTTGGTGCTCAGGGGCCGACTGGATAGCGAGTGTGAGACCGTTGCGATAGATCTCTAGTGTATCCACTGGATTGCCAACAAGACCCCATGATTCGCGTGCTTCTACGCGAGCATCGTGAAGAATTCCAGAAGCTTGATCGCACCAAGCAATCAGTCCTTCAAAGACAACTCCGCCACCGATTCCAGTTCCACTTCGCAAGGCCTGAACTTGTTGTTGCGATTGAGTTTGCTGGATTGGACGACTGAGAATGTCGGCAACTAAAGAAGGACGAACAGTCACTTCAGGTTTTGCCGGAGCTTTCACTTGTTCTGTTGCAAAAACAGAGAGTGAGGTCAAAATGGCCAGAGCTGTGATACTAAGTTTCATATATTTCTCCCTAATTAGTAACTTGCAAAAGTTGAATACCCATCTGAATGACCTGGTCGGCAGGTGTTCCTTCAGGACGGGCATATTTTCTTAAAATCATTTCAGTCATTTCCTGCATCTCACGACGTAAATCTTCAAATTTTGTCGCTGGCACACAGAGAGTCATCAGTTGAGCGGCTCGCTTCTCATATGGAGCTTCAATCATGGCGGCAGACGCTCTAGCAGCAAAGTCTTTGTGGAGATTTGCCGAGTTTTTGAAATTATGTTTGGCATCTTTAAAGACCATCACCGGATCACTTTGCGTGAGTTTGCCGTCGGCACCCCGAGTAATGAGCCCTAAAGTCATCAAGTCATCAAAGCCTTGATTGATTTTTTCTTTGGTAATTTGACCATTCAAACGACGGAAGATCCAATCGATGTCTTCGCTGAAGTCTTTTAAGACAACCATTTCTCTAAGAACAACAAGATGCCATTCGTTTAGAAAACGGAGGTGACTATCAAGTAGAGCAATTGGAGTGGAGCTCTCACCTTGAGCAGCAATCTTTAGACGATCAAAGAAGTAGACACGTTCCTTCTCTGATTCTGCTTGGCAGAAGTTCACCATATTTTCAAAGAAGAGGGCCTCTTGAGCCGAAAGATTCAAAGCGCGTGAGAAGCCTACGATTGATTTTGGTGTTAGATTTCTTTTTCCCTTAACGACGAGACCTAAATAGCCACGTGAGTTTTTGCCAAAACCTGCAGCAAGAGCAAAAGCATTTTCTGAAAAACGTGGATTGACTGCTTTACGATGAGCATAGGCATCACGCAGATATTCGCGAAAATCGAGATAGTCATAAACAGATGGACGAACCGGAAGGGCCGGCAATTCCACATGACTAGTTGTTGTCGTAACGTTTTCCATAATAATTCCTTCGATGAATGATTTATGCCATAGCGCTGACTCGGGTTGGGGTGGATTGTAATTTTTACCAACAGCATCAGCGGGCTACCAGTCAGCAGCTACAATCCTATTCATGCGATTTCTAATAGTGCTCTTATTTATAAGCCTTAAGGCCCATGCCGGTGCTTGGTATGTGGATGACGTCTTGTTTAGTGCGACCGACGAACTCTATGCGTCTGGTCCGGGAAAATTGCAGCAGGCCTCTCTTAAAATAAAGAAACACATTGATTTTCTTTTAAAGAATTACTTCCCTCATTATAAAGAAGAGGTGATCTTTACCTTTGAATCAACAAAGGGTGTAGATGCCATTTTTTATCCACCTCTGACTTATGATGGTAGAACCGGTCTTTTCAAGGATCGTCCCGTCATCAGTTTGAATCCTCGACTCATTAATGATGCAAAAATGTATCGCCTAGTAGGACATGAATTTTTTCATGCGGTTCATTATTCGAACGCTCCCAATGAAGTCGACTGGATTAGAGAAGGATTGGCCCAGAAATTTGAAGCGGAAGTTTATGGCGGGATCACACACTCTCACGTGAGAGCTGCGATGGAAGATTCACGACATGCACTAGAAGAAAACTTTGATATAGCGAGTGTAAAATCTGAGCGCTATGGTAATACTTTTTTGTTCTTTCATTTCATGGAAGACCATTGTGGTGTTGAAAAAGTCTGGAGCTATTTTCTGCAACAACAGGCGGTAACAGTCACCGGCCGTGATTCAATCGATTCAGTTCTCAAAACACTTAAACGTGCACTTCCTCATTGCCAAAATGCCCTTGATCTTATGGGCCATTTCATTCTGGCCAAGCTTATCAATTTGAGAGGAAATGACTTCTCGCGAGCTCTCTGGCCACTCTTGAGTCCGATGCCTGTTATGAGATCTGAGGCCTATGCCCTTGCTTCATTGACCCCCGCTGAAATCCGCCAGTTCTTGAGCTCCTTACCCCCATTTTTGGGCCTTAAACTTCCGGTTGGAGTTTGGACCCCACCTGTATCTACTGATTACTTAGAACGCCAAGGGGTGGTTTTAAAGCTATGGAAGACTGTCGCCGGGAAGGGACAATTACTGGATTGGGATGGTGAAACCATCAATAACAGCAGTGGTGAGTTTATATTGATCTATAAGAAGCGCTGACACTGAGTCAGCAGATTGGGCATGAAAAAACTACCCATTGCCAACAAGTAAGGGCGGGGGGGTGGTAAAAGTGATTATCAAATTTGTTGAGGAGTCATTTATGTTTAAGGCCTTACTTTGCTACGTTTTGCTGACCGCTGCCGCGCTGGCAAATTCCAACACCCTTACACCAGGTCTTCGCGCTGGTGTTTATGACGGTCAATCTCGCGACATTAAAATGTTCGTGCGTGATCTTCCTGGTCGCGACGGAAGTTTTCTTGCCTTGATCATTAAAGACGGCGAAAAGGCCGTGCCTTACTTGGTGGATGAATTCGCCGTTGGCCGTTACGGTTTTATTCCACTTTATAATCAAAAAAATCTTATCGGTGCTTCTAACTACACTCCTTCGCTCACAGCGAGTGTGATTGTGGATGGCTCAAGCCTGCGTATCAACATGGCACCGAACCCAGGTAACAACGTGGGCTTCAACATCGCTGAAGTTTTCAAATCAACAAAGGAAAAGATGCCTTGGTTGCCGAACACGCCAGGAACTTACTCATACAAAGGTGCTCGTAAAAGCACCACGCTTTCTCCACCCGACGCAAATCGTGAATCTCAATTAACCATTTCTGCCGGCAACATGGCAGGTAGTTATGTGCTTCGCGAAGTTCGCCCAGGCATGCACCTCGCCTTCAAGAGCACATTGACTACGACCGGAGTAGAAGTGGTGGAAGAATCACGCTACGTCGTTGTCTTCTTGCGCGGCTGTTTTAGCTGGAGCGACAAGATGGTCTTCATTGATACCTCAAACTGGTCAATGAAAGAGTTCACTCACCACTAGAATTAAAGATTTTTGGAGCTATATATGAAAAAGTTAATTATCCCGGCCTTGTTTTTCACTCTGAGCTTTAGCGCCATTGCTAACGTGGAGATTCCTCGTATCTCTGCTCCAGTAGAACTGGTGAGCGGTGAATTTGCTGAAGGCACGCTGACTCGTCTGAGTGATGCTGAAGTCGCAGAGTTTTTGCCATGGGCACAGAACGCACAGAACCAACTTAATCGCGCCATGAAACAAGCGCAATCAATTCCACTTCGTGAGCGTTTGCCGCATATCGAGCGCGCTGTTCGCTCGGTGGTGTCGCGCTCAGAAGGTCGCCAGTATCAAATGTTCATGCGCTATGCTTTGAACCGTGGATTGCTCCTCGTGGATGAACTTGAAAAGAATAGT
>JBIKNE010000301.1:0-3753 GCA_044358855.1 Bacteriovoracaceae bacterium
TGCTTGAGTTCCGTTAATCTTTACGGAGAGAGCCCCTCAACGGTGATGCCGAGGTCTTTCATTTGATCGTATGTCTCAATGGACTCGGCCTTAATTTTTCTGGCATGGAAGTATTGCATCGCTTTTCCTGAACGATTCCCAGAGGCGCAGTAGAGATAGTAGCGTTTATTTTTATTCAGCTTCGCCACTTCTTGCTGAAAATTCTCATCCATGAAATTCAGGTTTTGAGCACCCTTCACATGGCCATTCACGTACTCTTCTGGTGTGCGCACATCGATCAACACCACATTCTTCTGTGAGAGCTTCTTTTGGAGCGCCTCGAGTGCCTTTGAGTCGATCGCCTTAACGGGAGTCGCCGGTTTTTGACGTTTAACCACAGGCTTTGGCGTCAGAGTTTTTTCACTTTGAAAGATGGCACAGCTCGAAAGCAACAAAAGAATTAAAAGACGCATGGAGAATCCTCTGATGTCATGGAATACTCATCCTATACTAACGACTCTTTGAGAGCTAGATTTTAATGACTATGCTTCCTATCGAATCCCATCTTGCCCCCCTTGCCGAGCTGATTCAAAAGCATCCCGTTACTCTCTTAGAGGCAAGTCCTGGCTCAGGAAAAACAACACTTGTGCCACTGCATCTTATGCGCACGTTCAAAGGTAAAATCTTAGTCTTAGAACCTCGACGCATGGCCACAAGGTGGGCTGCAACGCGAGTTGCTGAATTGGCCGGTGAAGCTTTAGGTCAGAGCGTGGGTTATATGTACCGCTTTGAAAATAAAACTTCGCTTAACACTCGTTTGATATTTTTAACGGAAGGAACCTTTCTCCAATATCTTAAGGCCAATCCGGAGCTCGAAGGTGTGGATGCAGTTGTATTAGATGAATTTCATGAACGACATCTGACCACTGATATCGCTTTTGGACTTTTAGTAGAACTTTCCCGCCGACTCAAATCTCCTCCGCGACTGCTCATCATGTCGGCCACCTTAAATGAAGCTCCACTCCTAAAACATTTTCCGAAACTGCAAAAATATCTCGTCACCACTCCTGTTTATCCTTTGGAGATTCGTTGGGCACCCAGTGATGTTGAATGGCAAAAACGTGAACTCGAGCGCAAAGTTTTATGGGGCATCCAAGAAGCCTTACAACTCACTGGCGACATCCTGGTTTTTCTTCCGGGGCTTGGAGAAATCAAGCGCATCGAGGAAGTACTCACTGAGCGTTTAAAAGATCAAGGTTACCTCCTACTCAAACTCCATGGCCAAGAGAGCTCGCCTGATCATCTCTTGATGAAACCTCAGTCAGAGCGAAGAATAATTTTGGCCTCTAATGTCGCCGAATCCTCCGTCACTATCCCTGGAGTTTCGATCGTAGTGGATGCCGGTCTCCAACGTGAGGCGATTTTTTCGGCCTGGTCGAGTCAAACTGAACTCGTCACTCTCCCCTCCTCTAAAGCTTCCGCCATTCAGCGTGCTGGTCGTGCTGCGCGAACCTCTGCGGGGATTTGCCTGAGACTCTACACCAAAGCTGAATTTAATCAGCGCGCCGCTTTTACCACCCCTGAAATTCATAAAACAGATTTAGCGTCAGTGCTTCTCGATCTGGCTTTTTGGAAAATTACCCCCAGCTCCTTTCCTTGGCCCGAAGCCCCCGCACCACTTCTGATAGAACGTGCCCAAGAACTCCTACTCAATCTAGCAGCGGTAGAAGACAACGTTCTGACTCCTCTAGGTCATGAAATGCAAGCTGCTCCATTGCCAGTTCGCCATGCGCGAGTTTGGGTCGAAGCGAAAATGAAAGGCACTCGGGAAGCCTTTCAAGAGACCTGTCATGCACTGGCGACATTTTTAGAAAAAGGCGGCGAAGTTCGACGACTTGCTCAGCGTTTGATGCAAGGACAGAATCAAGCAGGGACTGAAGGGGCCTGGGAGAGATTTTTTCTGGTGGGGTTTGCTGATCATATCGCCAAAGGACGTGCGCAAGATGTAGTGACAGTTACTGGTGAAACTTATCGCCTCTCTCATGAAGTCAAAAGTATCTGGGATCCCAAAAGAAATTTCTGGCTGGTGATGGACATTAATCCACTACATAAATCCGTCACGCGCCTCATGCCGCTCGTAGATGAGTGGGTTTATGAGCGTGCCCAAATAACAAATGAACAAATATTTGATGAAAACCGCCAGAAGATGATTCGTCGAGAAACCTGGAAGCTGGGTGCCATTACACTTAAATCTATTGACCATGCTTCGACTGAAACGGCCGGTACTGACGTGCTCGCTGCTAAAGTGCAAGATTGGCTCTCAAACTTTAAAGCTTCCACTGAATTTATTCGTTGGACACTTTTTCAGCGTCACATTTTTCCAGATAAAAGCATAGACTCCTTTGAATGGGAGCTTTTTATGGAAGAATTCTTATTAGACGATCGCCTACCTACTCCAGAAGTAGAAAAAGAATTTCTGCAACGACTGCATGAAGAATTGCAGCTCTACTTTGATGCCAGTTTTCAGAAAAAATTAAATACCCATTTTCCCATCAGCATTCAGCTGCACGATAAACGCAAATGTGAAATCCACTACGAGCTCAATCAGCCACCCTGGATCGAAGCCTATATCCAAGACTTCTTTGGCATGAAAGCTCATCCCTCACTTCTAAATGGGAAAATCCCTGTTACGATTCATTTGTGGGGGCCGCATGGTAGGGCCCAACAAGTTACCAGTGATTTGATGGGCTTTTGGGAGCGCCACTACCCAGCGCTTAAAAAAGAATTATCGCGCGATTATCCTCGCCACTTTTGGCCGGATGATCCAAAAACGGCACCTCCCATGCTGAGGAAACCACGCCCATGAAATTTTTTATACTCCTCATGATGATAACAACGATGGTTCACGCTCAACCCCGAGAGCTTGCTCGTCAGTTGCTCTTAAAAGTTAAAACAGAAGCAGCTCCAGAAGATGAACTAGAAAAGTTAGCAAAAATCTCTCGTGAAGAATTGAGTGAATCACTTAAAGACGATCCAAGCCGCTTGGCCTTTTGGCTTAATATTTATAATGCTCATGCGCAATTAAAGTACCGCAAGGATCCTACTATTACTCAAGACCATGAGCGCCTTTTTGGTGAACGAACAATCGTGATCGCTCAAGAAAAACTCTCTCTGGATGATATTGAACATGGTCTCTTACGCCATCGTGCCAAGTGGGGAATGGGCTATTTTGGGTATTGGTTTGGCAGTGACTTTATCAAGCGCTTCCATGTTAAGAAGCTTGAACCGCGTATTCATTTTGCCTTAAACTGTCTGGCGGCTTCTTGTCCACCTATCGCTTTTTACCATGAGGATCGTCTCCCACCGCAATTACAAAAGGCTACTCGCTGGTATCTCTCACAAGAGACAGATCTTGATTTACCCAATAATCGAATCCATATCCCACGCCTTTTTTTGTGGTTTCATCATGATCTCAATGGCAAAGTAGGAGCTCAAAAACTCCTAGAAGAATTTGACCTGATCCCCCTCGGAAAAAAGTGGGAGATTGAGTTCAAGGAATACGACTGGAAGACAGCTCCCGCTAATTGGACGAAGGAAGAGTTATGATTCTGCTACTTCACGGTGCTCTCGCGACAGCTCAAGATATGGAGCCGCTTAAAAAATTGCTGCCACCGGAAACCTTAAGCCTGACATTTCAAGGTCACGATAACCGTCCGTTACCCGAAGATTTTCGTATTGAAACTTTCATGGAAGAACTTGATCAATACTTTCTTG
>JBIKNE010000302.1:0-3738 GCA_044358855.1 Bacteriovoracaceae bacterium
TCTTTTTTGATAAAATTAAATCGTTCCAGCATGCATATAAAGTAGCTACGGCTTCTGCGTGATCTGTTGAAAGTGGCTTAAATAAATTTATGATTTTCTTAATTTTTTCAGTCTTGTTTCCAAAAATTTTCTCGCTCATTTTTGCCAGCGACTCTGTTTCTGTAGATGGAGAGATTTTATTAAAGCTTTTAATCTCACCAGATTTTTTGAATTGAGTCGTTACAATTTTTCCAATATCACTACTTTTCTGGTCAGGAAATAGACCGATTTTCGAATTGTAGAACATTCTACCATCCATTGGGCCAGCGACGTCTTTAACATACTTTGCTTCAAGATCTAAATCACATTCTTGATCAGATATATAAATGATTTTTGCAAGTTTTACAGTTCCTAGATTGTCATCATTCTTTAATGCATGAATTGCTGCTGAAGCGATGGCTTTTCTTCTCTCAAGAACAAGATCAAATCGACTTTTTTGTTTTAAAATAGTTTGATTTGATTTTGGTGTTATCCCAAAGTAGTTAAGCTCCTGTTGTGATAAAAGCATCCTGTGAAATTCTTCTTTGACTTTTTTAAGTTGAAGAGTGAGATTGTCGAATGCTTTAATTAAAGTAGTGTTATCAGTTTCAGATGCGTAATTTCTTATTTGTGTATGTCCAGCGAATTTAGTTAATACACTTTTTCCAATAAAATAGGTTTTTTCATAATCACAATGAATTACCCCATGATTTTTTTTAACTATTTTTTCCCATTGGTTATAGATGTCATTCACGCTTGCGACCAATTCACTAGCAGAGTCATTGATTTGTTTTGAAAACTCCTCTTTGAAGTTTTGACTCCAAAAGGATGTGTTGGAAAGTGGTGTCAAAGGATTCGATACAGTGACTTCTGGAGCAATACGAATAGGGTTGTTTGCTGGGAATATAACTTCAATACAATCATTTTCAGCGTATGCAATTGAAGCACAGATTCTTGAAACGGAAGAATCCATATTGGCTGGTATTTTTGGTATCCAAACTTCTAGCATATTTGCCCACATTGGATATCCACATTGGGCAAATGTGCGGCAAACCGCATACCATAAAAAAAGTTTTGTAGCAGTTCCTTTGTCTTTTGCGCAATATGATCTACTATCAGGCAATCCAGAAAAACATCTATTAGTATTAACCTTTAGAAATCTGCTATCTAGATAAAACCAAGGTTTGTCTTTGTATTCATTGTCTATAAATGTTCTACATGGAGTTAAGTCTAGCAAGAAGCCAATACTGTCCCCATTTTTGTGGCCGTAAACCGTTTTTTTATCATGGCGCGAATCTCCTTTTGGGAGACCAAGATGGGATGTGCTTTTATCTTTTTGTTCTTCTTTGGTGAGATTGCGATATAGATTTTTTCTACCAAACCCAACCCATTCACCTGAAAAGGTGTCTCGATCATAGCCTAAGTGTTGATGCTTGCCGCTCGATAGTATTTTATTTGCTTCAGTATCTAGCTCTTTT
The DNA here is from genome assembly GCA_044358855.1 of Bacteriovoracaceae bacterium. Classification (GTDB taxonomy): domain Bacteria; phylum Bdellovibrionota; class Bacteriovoracia; order Bacteriovoracales; family Bacteriovoracaceae; genus UBA6144. The sequence continues at coordinate 1,497 of JBIKNE010000302.1, forward strand.
GGATTCAGCCAAGGCAGTGATTTCAGATCATCTTTTTTTACGTGTGTTAAATCGATTAACGGAATACTACGATCAGCATTTAGTTGTGCGTGCTGGCCTTTGAATTTCCACATTGTAAATGCTATTGGGAACGAACCTTTTACATCAAAGAATTCCTTAGCATTAACCAAGATCCCACCCATGTCTTCAAAAGAGCCAAAGATTTCCTTTCTGATCTTAGAATAGATCGGTCTTTTTGTAAGCCATGCTGTTTGAGTGAAGAGTAGTAGGACTGATTCATCTGGGAAGCCGCTTTGCTCCGCTTGTGAGCATATAAGTTTCATTTGAGCTAAAAAGCAACAGAATCTTTCTGAGCTTGCTTCATTGTCGATCATGGAAACAATATCTTCTGAAATTTTATAATCAACTGATTCGGCAGATTGATCATCGTCACTTCTGTAGGGAGGATTACACAGAAAAGCGATTGGTTTGTCAGGCTTCTCTGATTTTTCGGCTAAATGCTCTCTTATGATTTCTAAATATTCTCTAGCGCTCTTGTCTAAAAAGTTCAGGCCCTTGTTTTCGCTAACCTTTGGAACTACTGTAAATTTCCCATTATGCCATTGATCACCTTTCATTCGTTGCTCAACAGCATAAAGTAATTCAGGCTCGATTTCGCTAACGACTTTATGTCTTAATTCAAGAGGTGATCTCCAATTAGTTACAAGGTTTCCGCTTCCACATGCCGGATCAATTACAAGATAGTTTTTCCCTAAATTTGGAATAGATTGTTTTACGATCCACATTACAAATTTAGACAAGTCGAGATCTGTAAAAAATATACCATTCTTAATTCTGAAGTCTTTATCAACAGCATCTAGTGCTTCATCGTACTTAGCAAAAAAATCATCAATGTCTTCACCTTCACTTAAAAGGATGTGATGATTTTCAACAAACTCTTTAAACTTTAATCTTTTGTTAGGAACAAGATTTGTAATTTCAACTCCACCCATTGTTGCTCTGTCGTCATAGCGGGCGTTAATATTTATTATGGATGTCTCACTCCATGGAGCATAAATCATACTATAGAATGCTCTTACGGTTTTTATTGGTAATTTGGGATCGAAAAATTGCTTCATTTCCTCGAGAACACGAGAGAAGTTTTTCGTATTTATCGTTTGTCTGGTTTTCTTTTTATTTTCAATCGTTTCTTCAAAAGATTTTATAGCAGCCTTGAAATGCTCTGGTTTAGTCTCAAAGAGTGGATCGAATATTTCGGGTCTGTACCATTCAGCTTTTTTCAGTATCGACGATTTTTTTGAGGAATACTTTTTTGCAAATTTTTTTCCAATAGAACTGGGCGCACCTTTTTCTTTACTAAGTTCTTCAATCATCTCAGGCTGCAAATCGCTCACATTCCACACAGCAAGGAAGTTTTTGGCTGCAACTATTACAATAGAAAATGCTAATCCTTTATTTCGATATGCTATTCCTTGGAACAAAGCTGAAAACCAGTCATTCGTAGTACCTTTTAATTCAAGAACAAAGTGACCTGGAACATAGCCGTCTGCTCCTCTTGCTTCGTCGTCGGATTGTCTTTTAAAACTGCTACCATAAACATGTCGGAAGTATGTCAGTGCCAAATCTTCATTACGCTCACTATCTTGGGAAAGATATGCCTTTAATCCCTCGATATGGGATGGTAGGGTTTTGGCCATTTAGCTCCTCCTGAGCATTTCAATGCAGACTACTTCTGCTACAAAATTCAACACTTATGATTATTGTAGAGTATTATTAATTTGTTCCTACCATGTGGAATATTCTTCCTTTTTATAGGCTTAAGGTTATAGGAATGTTCCAATAAGAGTGCCCCTATACAGATAAAATCCCAAACTAGTCTCGTCAATTTTTTAGTTCAACTAGGGAATCCACGCCTTCGGCCACTTACTGGCCTGAGACTCTTTTAAAAGCTTCAATTGAGCAATCCTCATTTCCTTGATTATTCTGGGTAACTGTCCCGTGCTTGCAGCGATAAAGGCTAATGTCACAGCAATCTTGATTAAGTTGTTCATAAATTTTTCTCCAACAAATATGTAAAAGCCTCATCCCTTCAGTCCGCTCTATAAGAGAAGTAGCAAGGACGAGGCTTTGTGGTTCAAATTTGTCTCTGAAAAAAATAGCAAAACGTGTAGCAAGAAGTAGCAAACCGACGACATTTCATGAAATTTCACGAAAGATTCGGAGTGAGTGATGTGAAGCTCGG
>JBIKNE010000303.1:0-3737 GCA_044358855.1 Bacteriovoracaceae bacterium
ATAATTGCTGGTCTTAATGGCCAGCATATAGTGATATTAAGATACTTTATCAATTTCGCTCTACTTCATCTTCTTTCGATAATGTCCTCTAATCGCTCCGATTTGATTTTCACTCATGACAGACAAATAGGTTTTGAGAATAAAAAAACGATAGAGGATTTCTGCTGAGATTAATCGGGCCTTTGGAGTGTTGATATAAAGCAATAAAATCGCCAGACCAAACTCGGTTATGTCGTATTTGAGATTTTTTCTTTCTTTACCTTTCGCACCTCCCAAGTAGCTGTATCCTATGAGATTTTTATTCAGCCCAAATTTGGGTTGAATAGAAAGCTCGTCTATGCATTTTTTAATAGCTCGCAAAACGTGCTTATGTTCCATTTCAAATTTTTCAGCAATTTTAAGGCTGTGCGCAATGTCCAATCCCATTGAAGTGTAATAGCGTTTTCCTTTTCTTATTTTAAGAACTTAAAGGATCGCTATGCAGACAAAGATCCCTGATTTTATCGAGGGCCACAATTTTATTCACGGTGAGTGGGTCAAGGGGAGCACTTCGCTCAAAATCAATTCTCCTTACAATGGTAAAACCATCGGAGAAGTGAGTATCCCCACAGCAACTCAAATCGACGAAGCGATTAAAGCTGCTGATTCAGCACAAAAAGAGTGGGGCCGCACACCTCCTAAAGAGCGCGCTCGTGTGCTGTTTAATTTCCGTAATATTCTTTTGCGCGATATCGATGCGATTGCCCACGTGAAGTCTTCTGAGTCGGGTAAGACTTTTGATGAAGGTAAGGCCGGACTGATGAAAGGTATTGAAGTGCTCGAGTTCGCTCTTTCACTGCAAAACCTTGATATGGGTGGAAAGCTGGAAGTCTCTCGTGGTGTGACGTGTGAGTATCGCCGTGAAGCTTTGGGTGTGATTGCCAACATAACGCCCTTTAATTTTCCAGCGATGGTGCCGATGTGGACGATTCCTATCGCTCTTGGACTAGGTAACGCCTACGTTTGGAAACCCTCAGATAAAACTCCTCTGACGGCTTTGAAAATTGCAGAAGCTTTAAAAGAAGCGGGCCTGCCGGCAGGACTTCTCACTGTTCTTCACGGTGGTGAAGCGACTGTGAATGGAATTATCGACAACCCATTGGTTAAAGCGGTGGGTTTTGTTGGTTCGACTAAGATTGCTAAAATTGTTTATCAACGAGCAACTGGTCTTGGTAAACGAGCGTTGTGCCTCGGTGGAGCAAAAAATCATATCGTGCTCTTGCCTGATGCTAATCCTGAACTTGCTGGCGTGGGTATTTCTGATTCCTTCACCGGCTGTGCTGGTCAGCGCTGTATGGCGGCTTCAGTTCTTTTGGCGGTTGGTGATGTCGGTAAACATATTGAAAAAATTGTTCAGCGTGCTTCGAGTTTGAAACTCGGCACTGATATGGGAGCAATTATCACCAAAGCTCAAGTGGAGTTTCTCCATGGCGCCATTGGCCGTGCTGAAGCAGCAGGCGCGCGCATTCTGTTAGATGGTCGCAAAGCCAAAGCACCTCAAGGGTTTGAAGGTGGCAACTGGCTTGGGCCGACTGTTCTTGATCAGGTACAACCAGGCTCAGAAGCCGCCAAAATCGAACTATTTGGTCCGATCATCTCAATCGTTCACTGCAAAGATCTGACTGAAGCTCTAGCGATTCAAGCGACTAGTGAATATGGCAATGCTTGTTCTGTCTTTACTTCTAACGGTGCGCTCGCTGAACGGGTGGCTCGTGAGGCACGTGCCGGCATGATTGGAGTGAATGTGGGAGTGCCAGTTCCTCGTGAGCCCTTCTCCTTTGGTGGCGTGAACGCTTCTAAGTTTGGTCATGGTGATATCACCGGAGTTCATTCACTAGATTTCTGGAGTGATGTGAAGAAAGTGACAACGAAATGGGAAAAACAAAATGACTCCAACTGGATGTCTTAAGAGGAAATTATGGAAACAACTGATAAGCGCGCTGAACATATTGTTTTAGCGACCCATCAAAATTTAAAATATCCTGAATCTTTGCCACTCGCTTGGGGAGAAAAAGATCCCATTAAGCGCGGTGCTGTGGTGGCATCACAAACTAATCCGCGTGCACGAAATGCCATCGGTTCACACTCTGGCTCATACGCGGTTTTTCGTGCGCTCTCAATTGCCAGCGGAAAATTTGCTCCCAATCATCGTCCTGATTTGCATAACACTTTTAGTCCCGTAAAAATTGGCCCCCATCCTTCTTGGTTTGATTCAACTAAGATCGTCTCGCTTGATCCTTGGGGACTTGATCCGCAAAACCATTTCAAAGAACTCTTTGATAAAGGTTATGACATTCGACCATCTATTGCAGTGACTCAAGCTCACTTGCAGATTCCTGAATTGCACGATGCTATTCGTGCGGGACGTTTGAAGCCCGATGGTAAAATCATTTTGGCGAACATGGATATCAAGGTTACTAAAGTGGCGATTGAGCCCGTGTGGTATTTGCCAGGAATGGCGGCGCGCTTAAATATTGATGAAGGTTCACTCCGTCGCATTCTTTACACCGAGTCTGGTGGTATGCACCCAGAGCTCATCACACGTCCTGATCTTAAAGTGTGGCTTCCACCGATTGGTAGCACAACGGTGTATATCTTTGGTAACCCCCAAGATCTGGCCAATCCTAATATCGAGCTCTCGTGCCGTGTTCATGATGAATGTAACGGATCAGATGTGTTTGGTTCTGATATCTGTACTTGCAGACCTTATCTTATGTACGGAATTGAGCATGCAGCTGAAACCGCACAAAACGGCGGCGTAGGGATTATCGCTTACTACCGCAAGGAAGGCCGTGCCCTTGGTGAAGTGACCAAATTCCTCGTTTACAACGCTCGTAAGCGTCAAGAGGGTGGTGACTCGGCTGCCACTTACTTCAAGCGCACGGAATGTGTTGCGGGAGTAGAGGATGCGCGCTTCCAGGAATTTATGCCTGATGTGTTGCATCTCTTTGGCATCAAGAAGATTCATAATCTTCATTCGATGAGCAATATGAAGTACGACGCGATTGTTGGTTCAGGTATTGAAGTGGTCAATCGTGTTTCTATTCCAGATGATTTGATTCCTAAAGATGCTCAAGTTGAAATGGAAGCAAAAAAAGCCGCTGGCTATTTCACAGCAGGGGAAATCAAAAAAGGCGAAGACCTCGTCAAAGTGAAGGGGAGAGACATTGAGTAATCTAGATTATCTTCTTTCCCCACAGGTCATTCGCGACTCTGCTAAGAAAGTATATGAGGAGGCCATCAATGGCCGCTCGCACTTTCGACTGCACGAAGAGCAATTGGCCTTTACGGTTGATTATGTTTTGGCGACTATTCGCCAAAACTATCCTGATCTCAACATTCCGTTCCACTCACGCTGGGGACATTTTCGTCCGGCCGGTGTTGATCGTTCGCGCTGGCTAGAAGCAAAACTCACCGGTGATGCGCTGGAGAAAGCGCGAGTCAAGCTCGATCTTGTGATTCCTTCTGTATTGCTTGATGCCGGAGCAGGAGCTGCCTGGAAGTTTCATGAGCAAGAAACCGATAAGGACTATAATCGTTCAGAAGGTCTAGGAGTGGCTTCGTTTCATATGTTTATGAAAGGCAGCTTCTGCTCAGATAAAAAAAGTCTCAAAACTGATTCGGAAGGTTTAATTAATCTTACGGCCTTTGATATTGAAACTGGTTTTCAAGTTTCGGCAAATAATCCACTCATTGGT
>JBIKNE010000304.1:0-3730 GCA_044358855.1 Bacteriovoracaceae bacterium
CCACATGTCACTGACATAACGACGAATCACTCCGTCAGGCGAGATGGTTTCAAACTGCTCGATCAACACATGGAGACGAATGACTTTGCCAACGTTGCCGTCTTTAGTTTTTACCAAAGCATTGTCTCGTGGCATTTTTTTGCGCTTCTCTTGATAAACTTCATCTTCATAAGTGAGACAGCACTTAAGCTGACCACAGACGCCGTTGATCTTAGATGAGTTAAGCGAGAGGTCTTGGTTTTTGGCGAGCTTGATGCCAACGTTGCCGTATTTCGCAAGGAAGCTTGAACAACAAAGCTCACGGCCACAAGGACCCAAACCGCCAACTGCAGCAGCGCGATCACGCACAGAAATCTGGCGCAGTTCAATGCGCATCTTAAGTTCACCGACCAGCTCGTGAACCAGTCCGCGGAAATCTACGCGCGTAGGAGCGGTAAAATAAAAGATGGCTTTTTTACCCATCTGTGAGAGTTCAACTTGAGTGAGGGCCATGTCGAGTTGGTTGCGCTCAATGGCACGGTCACAGATCTCGCGCAGGCGTTTTTCTTGGCGGAAAGCCTCTTCATCAAAATGCAGATCATCTTTGGAGGCGACTTTCACAATACTGCGGACGGGTAGAAGGCCACGGTGAAACTTCAATTCGTAGGCCGATGAGTTTACAAAGCCGACGGCCATACCACGATCCGACATCGCCAAAACTTTTTGCCCGAGGTGATAGTCTTTATCGGCGATATAGAAAGCGAATGAGCGGTTGTTTCCTGGAAAGCGCACGCGCACAAAACGCAAGACTTGAAAGTCTTTGAATTGAGCAGCCACTTCGGCGTCCGCGCGGTCAAACTCGTTTTGCGGCTCGGCCGGTTCATTGGACTCGTTTGAATCATTCTGTGATTCGTCTGAGTTCAAGTCTGTTTTAAGTTCGCCGTCTATATTTTCGTCTGCACTTTGCGGAGTGTCAGAAGATGATGAATCCATATATATTCCACTACCTTGCCTTGGCCCTTCATGGTGACTGGCGGGAGAGGAGAAGTCAACGTCCAGTGCGGAATCTGGCGCTCATATAGGTGTAAATCCACTGCAGACGTGGAGCGGTGGGTTGGTTAAAGGTCTGCGCCTTTTTCCACTCGCGAGTCATGGTCAATAATTCCTGTTTTAACTGAGCTGGTCCGTCGTGGCGTGTTTCATAGCTGATAAGTTCATCCAGCAATTGCGAGGCCTCTTTTTTTGCCTCATCTAGAAACTGCGCGAGAGGATAATCTCCCGCCAGCATTTTTTGGCGATACTCTTCGATTAAAACAGTTGGTTGTTGTTCACCACCAAAGCTCAAATTGAGCTCTTGAGCACGGGAAGCAATGGTGGGAAGGAGTTTGGTGCCTTGCGGATTTGTCCAAAAAAAAGTGACTTCGTTGTCCGGCTCTTCGAGTGTTTTGAGCAGTCGATTAGCGACCGTTGTGCCGATGCGATGAGCGTCTTCCATTATGACAAAACGGCGCTTACTTTGCAGTCCGCGAAAACCCATGAACTTCATCAAGGGGGCGAGATCATCGACTTGATAATCACGATGGTCTTCTTTTTCTTCATCCCAGGGATGAAGCCACAAAAGATCGGCATCACTTTTAAGATCCTGGGGCACATGCTTGCGTTTCTCAACTTGTGTCCAGTACTGACGAATGAATTGCTCAACCCACACTGCTTGTTTATCACCATGTGTGCCGCGGCCATTTAAAATATAGAAATGACCTAATTTATTTCGTTCAGCGAGTTTTAAGAGAACTTCGTGCAGTTTTTGCGGAGTCATAAGCGGCCCCGCGCAACTAAGACATTTTGAATGGAGGTGAAAACTTCTTCGGGTGTGGCGGTGGCATCAATGCGTTGAATGCGGCCTGGATAAAGACTGGCCACCTGACGATAGCCGTCTACGAGTTTGGTTTGAAATTCTTTGTGACGAGATTCAAAATAATCTTTCGCCTGGCCACGAGACGCTTGGCGAGCAAGTGAAACCTCAACATCGATATCAAGAAAAAACGTCGCATGCGGTAGAGTGTTGAGAGGAGCAAACTGATGAAGTTTCCAAATATTATCCATCGGGCGATTGATCGCTAAGGCCTGATAAACCAGGGTGCTGTCGATGTAGCGATCCAATAACACGACTGCTATAGGATCTTGTAAAAAAGGCAGCACCTTTTCTGCTAACAGTTGTGTGCGTGAAGCGAGGAAAACAAAAGTCTCACTCAAAGGATCGAGAGCAACTGTTTGTCCTAAAATAGTCGCGCGAAGTTTTTCACCAAAATCTGTTCCGCCGGGTTCACGCAATAAGAGAACCGGACGGCCTAAATTGGTGAAAAGTTCAGCGAGTTTTTGAATTTGGGTTGATTTTCCAGAGCCTTCCACGCCCTCAAAGGTCAGAAACAGACCTGGGCCTGGCGGAGAAAAGACTTGGCTAAAATTTGAGAGATCGGCTTCTAGATTCACTCATCGAGGCTAACAAAGCTCGATTTAAAAGTCGCCAACTTCTTCGACTATTGGCCCTGACTCATTAGCAGTAGGCTCTTCCATACGATAGCCATCGTCAGGCGCTTCTGTTGCCGAGGGGCGTCGAATGATCGACTCAGAGCGATCATCTTGTACCACTTGGGCATCAGCACCATAGGGATCAACATCCATTGGTTCGGCCGGTTCATATTGCTCGCGATTCATATCATGAGTCTCACGATAATCAGCAAGATCAGCACGTGTATCGCGCATCGCTGGCGGAGAATCAACACGCATCGGGCGCACACTGGCGGGAGCGCGACGGGTGCGTTTTTTGGCCGGTGTATCATTGAGCAGTGATGTTCCAGGCTCCATGAACTCAGTGGTCGTCACATCACTTTCCACCATTTGCACATCGAGACTAGTAGGAGCGTTGCTCCACCAGATCATCAAAGCAAGAGCAGCAGTAGCAGCGGCACCGCCGCCGATCCACCAATTTTTCGGCACATGAATTTTCACCGGGAGTGCCACTTCTTTCGGAAGAGCGACTTCTTCGATGCGAAGACCGGTTGAATGTTGTTTTCGGTGAGCGTAGTGACCGAGTGAGACCAATCCGACTTTGACTGGATCTTCTTCTTCCATCAACGTTTTAAGCGCTTCGGCGTGTCCTCGTAAAAAAGTTTCTTCAAAAGGAGCAGCGGGAAGCTGTTCACTTTGGTGAGGACGGACTTCAAATTCTTTGAGTTCAAAAACTTTGTGCCACGACATCCCTTCGTCATAAGAAATGAGATCGGTTGCTAGTACTTCGCCCTTTTTCACTTTTTCTACCATTTCCGCATGAGTCGTGGGACCCATACGCTGGCCATGATGTTCGAGATAGTAGCTGTTATAAGTTTGCAGAGTTTGAGCGGAGACAAGTTTCGGTGGCTCTTTGACCTTCTGAGGCTTGAGTGGGGATTGTAAATACATGACCCACTCTTCAGTTTCCATATTGCTGACATCAGCTTCCGCCATGATGGGAGCATGTTCTGCGGCGTAGCTCTTTAGCATCGCTGTCGAGTAGGGGCCGAACACCTCGTCATTCAACTTCACCATCCACAAATCGGATATGGGGAGTTGTTGAGCGGTGATTTCTTCTTCACTGATGGCAGGTAAATCAATCATCAGAAACCTTCCTTAGTAGATGCTTTTTCGGTCGGTTTTTGTCTGAGCTTTAAGGAGTGCGTCAATGCCTTGCCAGAGAGAGGCAGCGAGCGGCATA
>JBIKNE010000306.1:0-3703 GCA_044358855.1 Bacteriovoracaceae bacterium
ACAAGTAAACTTGTAAAAGGTGCTGAGGATAAATTAATTGAAGCTAACCAAAAATTTTCTGAAGCTAACCAAAAATTTGCTGAAGCTAGAAATATTTCAAACGCTGCTGAAGCCTCAGTCAAAGCGACTAAAGAAGAAAATGTTTTACTTCATAACGCTATTGAAGAAGTTGTTAATCTTTGGATTAATGATACTTGGAAATCAATTACCGATCGTCTTACCGCTACTAATCATGCGACTCAAAAGACAAGACTAGATAAAACCTTTGAGACTTGTAGAAAGCATGGAATCGATTTTGACGGGAGACAAGAAAGAGCTTTCTATGTTCGACTTGAGACGAAATGGAAAGAAGAGATTGTTGCTGAGAAAGCAAAACAAGAGCAGCAAAGAATCAAGGAAATCATGCGTGAAGAGCAGCAAGCGGAAAAGATGCGAGCTGCAGAACTACGTAAGATTGAGGAAGATCGAAAAGTTCTTGAGAAAAAGCTATCTGAAGCATCTGAAAGGATGCAACTACTTCAAAAGATGGCCAAACTTGAAAAGCTAACTGCTGAGCAACAAGAAGAACTTCAACAAGTCACGGCCGAAAACTCTAAGCTTGCAAGTGAAATTGAGGAAAAAGATCGAAGAAAATCTATGGCTGAACAAACAAAGGCTGGGAATGTTTATGTAATTTCAAACATTGGATCATTTGGTGAAAATGTCTATAAAGTTGGCATGACAAGAAGACTTATTCCTGAAGATAGAATTAAAGAACTTGGTGATGCAAGCGTCCCGTTTCCATTTGATTGCCATATGATGATTCCATCTGAAGATGCTCCTAAACTTGAATCAGTTTTACATGAAGCTCTTTGGCAGCATCGTTTAAATCTCGTTAATGACAGAAAAGAATTCTTTAAAGCTGAAATTGAATTAATAAGAAGTGTTGTAGATAAGCATGCCAGCGGTTCAGTTTATAAATTTATACCTGTTCCAGAAGCACAAGATTGGCGTGAGTCGGAAGCTAAAAGGGCACAGAAAGATTACGGCAAATATCATGATGACATAGAAGATTCTGATGAATCAAATGAGGCCGCATGAGAAAAGTAATTGATCTCGAAATTACTCACGAATGGCTAGGTCTCAATACTGAAAAGAGTAAGGACGAAAAAAAGAAAGAAGCGAGTGAGAGAAAAAAGCTTAAAGAGTTAAGAGAGAACAAGTCGATTGATATTGAAATAAAATTCACGCCATCAAACTGGTAGTATCAACTGTAAAAGTCACGATCTGATCTGACAGTTTCTTCCTCAGTGAGATTTGTCGGGTCAGGTCCAAATCTCAAAGTCCCTCCATCTTAGTGTACTATCCTTTCATCTTTAACCTCTCTTGTAATATTTCCACTTAATATTTTCTTCTTCACAATATCTTTCCCTGCTAAGAAGGTTTCCCACGGTGTTCTTCCGTTGCACATCTTTCCTTGATGAGTCCTGTTGAAGTTATAGTCATGAACCCATTCATCAAGGTCTGATTTGGAGTCCTCCCAATTTAGAGCAGACACTCCTATAATATAATTAGGAGAATGTTATGATTGATTTTAATCGAAGAGCTGATGGTGTCTTAAAGCCTACACGTGAACAAAAAGAAGTAATTCTGTCAGAGATGAGACGAGGGGCATCCCCGGCCGAAGTCGCTCGCAAGTATGGCCTTCGAATCCAGCTCGTCATCAAATGGCGCAGAATGGATTTGCAGGAACCCTTGAACGAAGCACTTAATCCATCAGAAAAGAAGCGCTCCGCTGAACCTGAAGGCGTCCCCGCTGCTGAATATCGCAAACTCATCGAAGAGAATAATCGTCTGCGCAAGTCACTCGCAAATATGACTCTTGATCGAGACATCTTGAAAGATGCTGTTGATATTGCCGCTAAAAAAAAGTGGATATAGGGCGCGAGTTAATCAACAAGTCACGCTATAAAATTAAAAGGCTGTGCAAAGTCTTGGGCATATCTCGTGCGAATCAATATGCTCATAAAACTCCACGGCCCAAGAGATATAAAATGAAAGACGATCCACAAGTGCTGGCAAGTGTTCTAGAAGAAACCAAAGATCGAGCGACGTATGGTTATCAAAGAGTCACTGCGCTGATTAATCGTCGTCGTAAGAAAATCAATCAACCTCGCTGGAATCAAAAGCGAGTATTGAGGGTGATGCGTATGAACGGATTGATCCTGGCCAAGCATCCAATGAAGCAGAAGCGTCCGCATCTGGGGCAAGTTATTACCATGAAATCTAACGTGCGATGGTGTTCGGATATTTTTGAAATTCGTTGCTGGAATGGTGAGAAAGTTTTTGTGGCATTTAGTTTGGACTGTCATGATCGAGAAATCATGAGTTTTGTGAGTCAAAAACGGGCACTTTTCCATCACGACATTATTGAATTGATGGATAAGACAGTGACTCATCGTTTTGGAGAATTTGTTGAAAAGCTTCCGCACTCAATTCAATGGTTAAGTGATCAAGGGCCACAGTACACGTGCAAACAAACTTACGAATACGGCGCTTCATGGGGATTAGATGTTGTGACGACACCGGCCTACTCGCCAGAGTCTAACGGCATGGCAGAAGCGTTTGTGAAGCTATTTAAGCGTGATTATGTTTACACGAATGAAGTCTGGACAGCAGAGGCAGTGATGAGAAGCTTGCCAAATTGGTTTGCTGATTATAACAACTGCCATCCGCACTCAGGTTTAGGAATGCGATCGCCCCTGGAGTACAGAGAAGAGATTTTTAGAAACCCGGAAGTGTCTGTTTAACCAGGGAGGACTCCACTGGAGAAGCCCATGACTTTGCATGCCTTGGAGATGTTCCCAAGTTCTTGGGCCAAATTGAGTAGCCCAACCTTGTTTTTAATAACTGTCGTGTTAGTCTGTAGATAAGACATCGGTATTTCCTTTCTTAAAATTGTTCTTCGTAACTTCAATTCTAAGGAAGAAATCCGATGTCTTCTTCAAGGCAATTAAATCCTATTGAATTTATCGGAATGTCAGATCAAGTCGTAGCTTTCACATATTAAGAAGTCTTTGAAGCCCTAACTTCTTGCCACGTTTGTGGTTTAAATTTTTTATCTAATTGAATCTTGAATCCAAATGGCAGCTTCTTCTTTTTTAATTCACGAAGCGTAAAACGACCGAACCTCGCATTATCGAACAGGATAATCCCTACAAATGTCCAATCATTTCCCATCCTCTCTCCTGCCATCACATACCAGTCACCGTCTCCGATCGGATTATAAAAATGCATATAAATTTTTGTTTCATTATTGATTTCATTAGCTACTTCAGTAGTTTTTGGTAACTGAGTAACAATACTTTTAGGGATTTTTAAGCTCATCCTCTTTCTCCGCGATTAAGAAGCGAAGAATAAATGAAGCTAAGTTTGATTCGCTATTAGTTACTGCTAAAGTCGCGACTTAATTCGATATTGAACAAGTAACCAATATGACCTTCGGGTTATGAGGGCGGTAAAGCTCTTAAGCCTAACTCTCTGTTTTTAAATGTAACTCTCTAGTATTATTAACAAAATTCTCTTTATGTCCATACTCAGGACTTCTCTCTTTTACCCTACTTTTCTATCTATTTCCCCGCTCAATCCCCGCTCCACTATTTGATTCTCAGGATCTGAATTACTATGGCATGGCAACTCATGTTAATGAATGAGGAGGAAAATG
>JBIKNE010000307.1:0-3700 GCA_044358855.1 Bacteriovoracaceae bacterium
ATTTGCAATTTGATTTTGTGATGGGCGAAGACCAGAAGCGTAACAAGTTCGGTGGTCAGGTGAGCTACATACTTGGCGAATCAATGGTCTTTGTTCAGCTGTTAGAATCATCAGCTTTGATCGACGGCAAACCCAGCGAACAAACCAGTGACGTGCTATTAGGTTACGATCATCAATTCACCGCCGCCTGGCACTTTCGTCTAGAGCTCGGCCACCAAGAGCGCGACCAAGTTTTACTCGAGGCTGACCCAGCGGCCTTAGGCGATCGTCTACTTCCCTACGAATATTTTATCGCTATCGCCCAAACCTACGAAGTTCATCCACTGGTCAAAACCTCTGCCACCTTCATCCACGACTTCAAAACAAGTTACGTCTACGGCCTAGGCCGCATCACCTGGTCTGTCTTTAACGATATCGAATGGGATTTCTTCGCCAATGTGCCAATCTATTGGATCGAAGATGAATCAAATTTAGTACAAAAGATTTTTCCGACTGAAGTGGGAACAAGTTTGAGAGTGTTTTTCTAATACATTAGTTAAACATAAACTGCTATCTGCTGCTCCTCATCGTCTTCAATCACAAGACTTATCTTAACTTTCATGCCCATGGCTTTTGCATATTTTGCGAGAGTTGAAATTTTCATATCTTTACGACTCTCAATCTTAGAAACCTCTGGCTGCGTGAGACCTTTAAGGTCCGTTTGATTTAAGCCAATGAGTTCTCTCGCCATTTTCAGTCGAAGTTCACTTGCTCTCTGTTGACCTTTTTTCACAGCACGATTGTATGATTTGTTACCCATCGTTTTTTTGGCATAAGAAAAGAAATCGGGATTATATTTAATCGCTTTTTTCTTCATTCTACTCTCCCTTCGACTTTCTTGATTTATTGACTAAGTATCTTGAATATATCCTTTCGCTTAGCTCAATCATCTTTTTATAGAACTTCTTATCTCCGCTGCTTGATTTATTCCCACCTATAAGGAGTACTCCGTTTCGATCTGGATCAAACACGTAAAAAATCCTGATTACTCTTTCGCCACTGTTGAACCTCAGTTCTTTTAGATTTGATATCTCACTCCCCTTAAGAGTGTCCGCATAAGGTCTTTTCAACTCTGGCCAAATAATCTTAACAGCGCTAAATGTTCAGTAATATCTTCCCGAAGTTTCTTGTCTGATTCATAAAACCAGCCTTGGAACTCTGGAGTTTGCACAATATTCCACATCCTCATTATACCCCCAAAGGCATATGCCTTCAAATGCATGCACAAAACACTCATAAGCATTGATAATGTCGTCTAAAGACGGCATAAACCACCTCTTTTGAGCTTTTACGCTGGAAAGCTTGGGTGGGCACATCTTATTAGTCGAAATTGTTATTATTTTCGATTAGGAAACTAATCTTAAGATGAATGTCTAAATAGACTAATAAAACCAACAGTACTGATAATAAAAGAAAGTATGGCAGCAGGCCCGAATCCTAGCTCCGTAAAAAATGAAAAAATATAATTTATGATATCAAATTTTTCTGATTTTCTCCGAAGGTAATTTTGATAGGACAACCACGAAAAAATAAATCCTAAGATAAAGAACAAATACGAAAAAAGAGCAAGATATTGGACTTTACTCATTTTAAAATCTCCACCACACCCGTCCTGCCATCAACTCGCACTTTCATTCCTGTCTTAAGTTTCTTGGTGGCTCCAGTGAGATTAAGTACAGCAGGTATGCCGTACTCACGTCCAATAACAGCGGCATGTGAGAGCACTCCACCGACCTCGGTGATGATCGCAGAAGCGCGTGCCATGGTGGGAGTCCAGCCGGGATCGGTGAATTTTGTGACAAGCACTTCGCCGCTCAAAAGAAGATTCGCCTCAGATAAATCCAACACGACTCGTACTTGGGCTTCGACGATTCCACTCGAGCAACCAATTCCTTGTAGCCCTGAGGTATCTTTCGAAATAGTCAGCGCTCCACCGAATTCGTTCGGAGCTTCAA
This sequence comes from Bacteriovoracaceae bacterium, assembly GCA_044358855.1. GTDB lineage: Bacteria > Bdellovibrionota > Bacteriovoracia > Bacteriovoracales > Bacteriovoracaceae > UBA6144. The sequence continues at coordinate 1,995 of JBIKNE010000307.1, forward strand.
AGTGGCGATAGCCTTTCAAAAGAAGGTCTCTTTTACGCCATTCTTTTTTATTGGGGATGTCTTGATTCACAAACTCTGCAAACTTTAAAAGATGAACCTCGCCCGCTTTGAGTCCCAGACGCTGCTCACCTTCTAAGAGCAGTTTTCTGACGAGATAATAGGCTCGTGTTGAGTAGGCTCGCATACTCTCCCGCTGAGTTAGATAATGGCGCGCACGAAGTAACTGGCGCTTCACTCGAGCTTTTTCAAAAAGATACCAGCTCCAGCGATTATGTAATGAATGATCCAGACGATTCCATTCATCCTGCCAACTTTCATTGGAATGGTGTTGAGTCGGTTTGACGTCTTTAAGCATTTCCACAATTCGTGCAGGATTCTCTCCCCAGCGAGGCACAGTAAGATCTAATTCCACATCACCATGATGATAATGGTTTTTTAGAAATTGGTTCAAAGCCTCTGCAAAACTCGCTTGGCCTTCATGAACTTTGAGATTTTCCAGATCACTCTGAATATCCATATGACTCATTTTCTCTAAGCCAGAGAGAAGCTTTAAGAGGTCACAATTAGGATTGAGCCTTGCAATTTTATTTTTCAGATCTGTTTGAAAATTGGAGTTGTTATAAATGGTTCGGAAGTAACTCGTTTCAGTACGAAATTGATACGCATCGACCTCATGTACTAATTGCCAAAAATCGCGATCACTAAGCTCGCGACAACTCTCTACTCTTTTTCTTAGTTTTTGATCTTGCTCTTCAAACCAAGATGGAAAACTCTCCAGCATGCGCTCACAGTTTTGATATTCAAATTTCACAGCAGCTAGAGCATTCAGGGCCACCAAGATCGATTGCGGAGTAATACCTGTTTTCTCAGGTCCTTTTAATCCATAATCTTTAGTGATTCCCAAACCCTGATCAAAAACTTTTTCATCATAACCAGGAATGCACTTCAAAGCTTCTTTCACCACTCCCGCATTCCAATAACCTCGCCCATAGAGATGATACATCCATTGGTAAGCATCACCTGAGCGCAAGAGTGAGATGTCTTCAAAGTAGCGGCCCATGGAAGATTGCAAAGCACGCTGATAGAGAGAGTACATCATGGGTGGACAAACACGTGCTGATATCCCGCCATCTTTTAAATCAGCATTAGTCAGCTCCGGTACATCTCTGCGCCAGGCCACGTGAGTGACTGGACGTGCTTGCAGAATCCAAATTTTTCCCGTGGGATCAATCGCCCATTCGATATCTTGCGGTTGTCCATAATGCGTTTGAATTTCCAACGCAAGACGAGCGAGAACTTTTAATTCATTATCTGTGAGTCTAGTGCCTTCATCATTGATCTCTGCCGATGAAATCTCTTCTTCACTCCAATGATAGCGATAGCGCGAAGGTGTCACATGGCCTGAAACCAAACGCTCTCCGAGACCGGCACAAACTTCGATATAAAAGAGTTCTTCCTGACCTAACACAGGATCGATGGTGAAAAGCACTCCTGCTCTCTCAGCAGGCACCATTTTCTGCACCATCACTCGCATGCTTTTTTCTAATTCAGCTCTCGTTACATTCTGCTGGTGAGTTTTAAGATATTCGCGCACACGCTCGGACTGACTGGAGTTAAAACATTCCTCGATAGCATTTTTGAGGTCCGTCTCATCCTTGATTCCCAAGACCGATTCGTACATGCCAGCAAAACTCGCGTCCCCTATA
>JBIKNE010000308.1:0-3695 GCA_044358855.1 Bacteriovoracaceae bacterium
ATCGAAAGACTGTCGACACTCTAAGAGAATGCCGCGTTTTTCACTGGCACTTAAGATAACTCCTGCCATCCCCCAGGCATGCTCAACATGATCACGTTCGTCGTAAATAGAGCTTTTGTCCGCTGGAGCTTCAAGGCTTGCGAGAGTGGCATCGCGATGAGGTAGTTTACGCAACTCTTCAGTCCACATCTCCCAAGGAGCATTATCCCATGAACCGTGCTCTTTCCAAAAGTCTAAGGCCAAACGATAAACTCTGGTCGTAGTAGCAGCATAGAGTGGACTCTTCATGCGGCCTTCTATTTTCAAAGAGACGATTCCCTCTTGCACGAAGCGCGGAAGGGCCATGAGTCCTTCTAAATCCTTTGAACTCATAAAATATGCGCTTTCCCGCTCAGTCTCAGAAAACTTAATATCGTAACTAAAACGACAACTGTGGGCGCACCCACCACGATTGGAATCACGGCCTTGAGTAAAATTAGAAATCACACAGTGCCCTGAGTAGGCCATGCACATGGCCCCATGAACAAACATCTCCATCTCGACACCGCTTAATCGTTGCAACTCTCCGGCATCGTGCACAGTTACTTCACGGCCAAGTACCACGCGAGTTGCTCCCAGCTCCTTCCACGCCATAACGCCGGAGTGATTGAGCACCGACGCCTGAGTAGAAACATGGAGCGGAATCGGCCCGTGCTCTCGCACAAGAAGGGCAACACCAGGATCTGAGACAATGACAGCATCAACGGCGATGGATTTTAGAAAACGGATGAAGTCGGGCAATTCGATTAAGTCTTGATCGTGTAAAAAACCATTTAAAACAACATAGACTTTGGCTTGGTGTTGATGAGCAAATGAGACTCCCACCGCCAGCTCGTCACGGGTGAAATTATCCGCTGCCGCTCTCAGACCATAGTCTTGCCCGGCACAGTAAACTGCGTCAGCTCCGTAGAGAACAGCGGTTTTAAGCTTGTCTAAATTGCCGGCCGGGGCCAGGAGTTCTGGAGTAAATCGCATCGTCATAACGACAACGTTTACCAAAATGCATGCGTTTGTTAAACTCATTCCAAGATGTTGAAAAAACTCCTTATTTTGCTCCCCCTAGGGATCCTCGTTTTGCTCGGAATGACGATTTTCCAGCGGATTGAAAAAAACCCTCACGGGGTGATCCCTACGCCCTATAAATTTGCTGAATTGGGTGAAAAAATCCAAGTCGACGCCCCGCTACTCATTACCGGCGATCGAATGGCCCAACGATTTGGGCTGTTTAAGGAAACCCTCTCTCTGGAAATCTCACAGGGATTAAGTAAAGCGCTTAAAGTCGGTGTTTTGGCCAAAGAGAATCAAGGCATGCATCGGACACTGAACCAGATGGAGAATCTCGCTAAATGGCCGAAAGTCGTCATTTACACCGGTGGCTCAGAAGAAATGGTAGAAGATAAATTTTTAATTCAACAGATTCCTATCATCCGTACCAATTTTGAACGCTACCAAGACGACCGTTGGCGCACTCTGATGATGCTGATGCCTGAAACTGCTCGCCTGATTTATGAGCCTCTGGAGCGGATTATTTTGGCCGATTCACCTAAAATTGCAGATGAGAAAAGCGAAGAAGAATTTCAAAGAGGCCTAGAAATCAGTTTACGACTTTATGAGATTGAACTCTTAAGATTTATCGAGGAGGCGCGCTCACACGATACACTCTTAATCCTTATGACTGTGCCAGTTAACTTGGATATTGCTCCTAAAAAAACCTGTGAAATTACCCGCACACCAGAAACAGTGAGTGAGATGGAAGCGATTCGTTCGCTTTTAAAGCAACAAGACTATAAGGCGGCCTACCCTCGTTCAAAAACACTGATGGAAACCAGCCTGGCCAATGCCGAAGTTCACTACCTATTCGGTCAAATTGCTCATCGTGTAGGTCAGCATGAAGAATCAAAAACGGCCCTAAAAAAAGCCGCCGCTTATGATTGTAAGTCTTGGCGCGCCAATGAAATGACCAATAATATTATCCGTAAAGTCGCAGATTCTGAACGAGTGACGTTATTTGATTTCTCTGCTTTGGTGGAAGAAGATTGGAATCGTAATACGACATTTTTTGATGAGATTTATCCCCAAGACCTCTATTACGAGAGGGCCAATAAGGCCTTGGCGGTGGTTTTAAAACGCTTACTTAAAATTTAACAAGGGTCCCCAATGAAGACATTTACCATTCATCTCGAAAAAGACGATGTGCTCTGCCATGAAGGTGATCAAGAAACAGATCTCTACTTGGTTATGAAGGGTGAACTTTTGGTATGCGTCCGTAAAGAGAGCCAAGTGACAGCGGTAGCACGCTTGGGTAAGGGTGAATATATTGGAGAATTGTCATTCTTTGATAATGAGCCACGCGGCGCTGACATTATTGCTCTTGAATCATGTCAGTTGGTTAAAATTCCCGCCGAAGAAATCCGTGCCAACTTTCCCAACTGGATCACCACCTTGGGACAAACTCTCGCACAGAAACTCAGACTGCACGATGATGTCATTCGCCAGCGAGGCATCAAAAAATCAAAAGTTGAAACCATCAAACCTTTGTCGATGGACGAACAACGCCATTACTTCCAGCTTTTGAGTAAATAAATCCGCTTTTATTCCATTTTGGCCCCATGCGTCCCGAAAAGGCACCGCTCCCTGGCGCCAAGCTGTCTCCAAAACTCTGCTAGAGTGCTTTAAATCTTGGCACGGAACTTGAAACAGCCTTGTTGAGGATGAGGCCATGAAGGCCCTCCTGGCCCAGAAGGGCTTAAATCAACACGGAGGTTCCTTATGAAAATCACTATGCTTATCTTGGTCGCTCTTTTTACTGTCGCTTGTGCCTCTCCTTCTCGCGGTATTAACTCGCAGGATGAAGGCCACGCGTCTAACGAACCCCAGGGGCTTTCGCCACGAGATCATGCCAATTTCTACACGGCCGGAATGAGATACTAACGGCCCTTGTCAGACACCTAAGTCCCACTTATAAATTCATCATAATAAATTGATGATCGCCGCCCCCCTTAGGGGGCGGTTTTTTTATGAGCTTTGGGGGACACCGGTGAAGCAATCTTACTCGCAGTCGGCCACTCGTTTTCAAAATGTTGATGCATTCAAAGAGTGGACTGTCGAAGCGGCGGATGAAACCTATCAAATCTCACGCTGGGGTGAAGGCTACTTTGCCATCAATAGCATTGGTGATCTTTGTGTCTTACCCAAAAAAGATCCGCAGGGTCCGCGCATCAATATGATGGAAGTTCTTGAGGAAATGAAACTTAAGAAACTTGCCTTCCCCGCAGTGATTCGCTTTCACGACATTCTAAGATCACAAGTTGCCAACATTAATAAAACTTTCCGCGCAACAATCGAAGAGGCCCGCTATAACGGTCAATACATGGGCGTCTATCCCATTAAAGTGAATCAGATGCGTGAAGTCGTCGACGAAATCGTCGATGCTGGAGCTCCCTATAACTACGGTCTAGAGGCCGGCTCAAAACCTGAACTCATCGCCGCTCTGGCGATGAATACCAATCAGAACTCACTCACAATTTTGAATGGCTACAAAGACGAAGACTTTTTGCGTTTGGCACTTTTAGGTAATCAGCTCGGTCGTAAAGTTATCGTTGTTATCGAAAAATATTCTGAACTCACGCAGCTTTTAGCTCTTTCTGAAAAAGTCG
>JBIKNE010000310.1:0-3669 GCA_044358855.1 Bacteriovoracaceae bacterium
TATTGAAACAGTTCAGCGTCGTGTGGTGATTGATAACTTGAAAGAATCTCTCCATGATCGAGCGAAAATCCTCAATCAATTTAATCCTCAGGCGCAGGCCAGTCGATGAAAAGCCTTTTCCTTGCTGCCGCACTTTTTATAAGTGCGGCTTCAGCTCATGCCCAAAATAGAAGCCAAACTCGTTTTGAAGATAAAAGCTTTTGGAAAAAACTCGCTCGCGAAGTTTCTCTTGGTTATTATTTTTCATTAATGGGACCATCTCCCGCTCTACCTGCTGATCAAACTTATAACGTTTTTTTAGAAGATAAGAGTCCACAACAGACCTTCCACTCCATTAATTTGCGATGGCAATTCGCCTCTCAATGGGCGATGGGGATTACCCTCTCTGGTGTCCATCACCATACATCTCCTGTTAAAACAGAACAGGGGTTTATCAACGACAACAACCGCACTATGTTCGACTCACGTGTTTACCTCGCGGTGCCAAGTCTTGATCTTGGCTTCGCTTATATGTTTAATAATTTTGCTCTTGAAGTCCCCACTACTCCGATTTCGCGCGACAATGAAATGAGATTCGGCATGGTGCTCTCTCAAACAATTTCTTTGAAAGATATGCCTAAAAAATTCTCTGCCGGATGGCTCACTCAGCTCATTCGTTATGAATATAAACGCTCAACGCTCCCGCCTCCGTTTGTCGGTGGTCTCTCCACTCCTCTGCAAACAACCTTGCTCACCACTGGCCCCTACTTGAATTATCAATTGGCGGAACAATGGCAAATCGCCAGCATTCTCTCTTTTGACTGGGATCAGCGTGGCAACCAAACAGATACTCTAGAGTTTAACAACAACCTTCCCGATCGCTTCCGCTTGGCCTTGAACTACTTCTTTAGAACGAAGCCATTCACTCATGTCGGTGTCTATGTTCAAACCAATACGAAACCACGTGACGATAACACTATCGTCGGTCTCGATTTCTCTCTTTTATTCTAAGCAAAAAAAAAGGGGCCTTAAAGGCCCCTTCAGAATCGGTGCGAATGCAACCAATTATGGATTGTAGTCGCGGTGATTTCTAAAAGCTTCTTCGCGCGCTTCGCGAACTTCATTTAAATTCCAGTTCAATTCCTGGCGACCTTGAGTCTCAAGAAGTTCAAGATCTGATGGCGAACGGTAGTACATACTGGTCTTGATCAAGTAACAATCTTGCGTCGCTTGATTTTGGCGGTACTGAGAGTATCTCTCAACCGTCGGACAAGCTGCATTGTTTTCCATAAACATATCTGTCCATGGACGCATCTGCATTGGTCCCTTAGAGAAGCTTACGTCCATGACATGTTCAACTGCACCGCTGGTCGTTTGAACAACAACAAAAGGAGCAACATGGAACCACCACTTGTAGCGGTAGGCCTTGATGTAGCGTTGAGTGAAGAAAATGAACACTTTCATTGAATTCACACCGGCCATTCTCCACATATCATATGACCAACCATGGGCGCGGTTAAAACACTGTGACCAACGCTTGGTGTTTCTGTCCTGACGATTAAACAGGGCCTGAGCATCGGCCAGTGAGTTCATTACCGTTGGAGTATAAAAAGATTTTTCTTCTGACTTGGACTCTAAACTATCTGCTAAAACTGCCACTTCTAATAATTCAGCACCCAAGATTTTGCCACTCTCATTATCGAAGCGAAGCGTGACATTGAGGCCTTCTTTTTGCGCTTCTCTTAAAGCATTCAACATGACTTCGTCTTTGGCGTCGGCCCACAACACGCGGCCTTCATTTTCGGCAAAAATCATAACTTCTTTGTCACTTATTTCAGGGGTAGCGACATTAACGAGCCGTGTTTTGAGCTCGGCAGCTGAGACCAGCTGAGAGGCGAATAATAGGGCCATAGGGGCCAGCAGCAGCTTTTTCATGGATCAGATCTCCCTTGAGGTTAAAACTTGTAGGGGGCTTATAACGTGGCAGGCCACTGCTTAGCAATACGAGTTCTTAGAAATCAAGGGGTTGCGCCATGCGTTACTGTGAAAAATATACTAGATACCCGAAATAATTAGGATTACCCCCCCTGTAATTTGGTATAAGGCAGTGCATTAAACATTTAGTTTATCCCTCATCAGGAGATCGATATGAAGCGTCCGTTAAAGAGTCTGGTGGTCATTTCGTGCCTCGCAAGTAGCGTGGCGATGGCCGATCCTCTTAAAGAAATTTTCCCTTGGAAACCTTTCGCACTTGAAGAGATTAATTCACGCGTGAGTCGCCTGACTGAAGAAGCGAACCCAATGATGAACGTCTATGATATGGAGCGCGCTGGACTTAAAAATCGCGATACCAAAATTCAACCTTGGGGTGGTTACTACTGGGCACTCAATCAGGGCCAGATCGCAAATACATGGCAAGCCAAAAACTATCTTGAGTTCTGGGAAATGATCGGTTGGGAAAACAACGTTAAAACTTGGAAGAAGCGTCGTTCAGAAAAACTTCCCTCAGTAATGGATATGAGCGAAGAAGATCTCTCAAAACTGGCCCCTTCTGAAAAATATGATTTGCTACTGGGAGACACTAGCTTTGATCTTACCAACCGTGTTTGGCAATTTGCTGAATCATGGGGCAATAGCAAAAAATGGGGCTTCTTAAGTTCAATTGAAATTCCTGAAGGCTATCGTATCCCTAAGGCCAACCGATTGATGGCGTTGTGGGAAGGTATCTGTCACGGATGGGCAGTGGCCGCTGGAGTATATCCTCGTCCAGAAAAAACTGTGACGGTTAGACTGCCAAATGGAAAAAGAATGGCATTTTATCCTGATGATATTAAAGCACTCGTTTCGTTAATGTATGCTAACTCAATTATACAAGACAACGTCTTGATTGAAGGCTATCGCTGTGACGACAAGAATCCACCACAAGATGAATTCGGTCGCTACATTGATAATATGCCAAAGAAAGAAGGCGAAGCAGTTCTGCCACGCTGTGCGGACGTTCACCCAGCTATCTGGCATGCTTCACTTATTAACATCACAGGTATTCAAGGCCGCTCATTAATCACTGAGATTGATGCCGATGCGGTAGTAAACAATCATCCCCTGTCTGGTTATGAATTTGAGTGGTTCAATCCAAGAACTGGTAGAAAGACTTCTGATTTGAATAAGGCAGTCATAAATCTTGTTGATTACCGCGATCCTTATAAAAGTTCACGTAGCCCGCACGCAGTGAAGCTTGTTGGTGTTCAGATGAAAATGCGCTTCTTGAAATGGTCTAATCCAAAAGATGAACATACAAACGGCCCACAAGATGACAAAATTGATGATCAAAAAATGATGTATGACTTGGAGCTTGATGCTCAAGGTAATATCGTGGGTGGCCAGTGGCGTGCAACTTCTACCGCCTCACGCTACAACAGTAATGATAATTCGAACCCGCCTTCAGTAAAGCAGCCGGACTTCTTCTGGGTTGTTCCTAAAAACAACAGCATGTATGTGAAGAACTTAACACTTGAGCCTTGGGATGGCCGTGGTCAAGTTCCAGCAAGCTGGACTCAGGCATCACGTGGAGCTCATGGTTTTATCTACAATATGACTCGTGAGTTTGGTTTCAATGAGAAGTGTACTGTTATTCCAGAAAACGATGGAAAGCCAAAAGAAGTTCCATGTGAGTTTAAATACCCACGTCCT
>JBIKNE010000311.1:0-3666 GCA_044358855.1 Bacteriovoracaceae bacterium
CATCCTTGCTAAGAGCTTGATTGCTACCGGAAAGAGATTTAAGCGTAAAGCGATTGCGCTCTTAACTGACATGAACCAACCCTTGGGCCAAGAAGTTGGCCACGTATTAGAAATTCAAGAATCAATTCTCACTCTTCAAGGTAAAGGCCCAAAGGATTTAACCGATCTTTCAGTTGAACTCGCCGCTCACATGGCAGTCCTTGCAGGAAAAATTAAAACTATCGCTGAGGCACGCAAAAAAGCGTTGGCGACTTTGCATGACGGCTCGGCCTTAAATAAATTTATCGAATTGATTGAGTGGCAAGGTGGTGACTCTAAAGTCATTAAACATCCTGAACTTCTGCCAGTAGCACCTGTGAAAACCGTCATTCGCGCACCAAAAAATGGTTATGTGAAAAGTTTTGCCAATGATCAGATTGGTTATTTGTTAATTGAATTGGGTGGCGGCAGAAAAACCAAGGCCGATGTACTTGATCTCTCTGTCGGCTTTACCATGCATGCTCGCATTGGCTCGAAACTTAAAAAAGGTGATGCCATCATGACGATTCATCATCATGCTCATCAAAAAGATATTGTAAAAGAAGTAGAATCGCGTTTTTTAAAAGAAGTACTCGCTCTCTCGGCCAGTGCGGTGCGGGCCCCGAAACTTATAACTGAAATTGTCCGTGCCTAAAGGAGCTTAAGATGTATACCAAAATTGAAGAAGCCGCTCAGTACCTGCGCTCAAAAATTGCTGTGACACCGGAGATCGGCATTGTCTTGGGTTCAGGACTTGGTATCTATGTTGATCATATCGAAGATCGCATCACCATTCCTTATACTGATATCCCCCATTTCCATCGCACCACAGTTGAAGGTCACGATGGGCGTTTGATCTTTGGTAAAGTGAAAGGCAAAAGTGTCGTCGCACTCTCAGGCCGTCTGCATGCTTATGAAGGCTATCCGATGGAAGACGTTGTTCTTCCCGTTCGTGTGATGGCCCTGTTGGGAGTTAAAACCCTTTTTGTCACCAACGCTTCAGGCGGTATTAACAGTAACTATCATCCGGGCGATCTGGTTATCATTGAAGACCACATTAATCTTTCAGGTCGCAATCCTTTAGTTGGGCCGAATCTCAATCAACTTGGTCCGCGCTTCCCTGATATGTCCGAAGCCTACCCTAAAGAATTGCGTGAGCTTCTTAAAGCAAGTGGCAAGGCCCATGGAATTGATATGAAATCAGGAGTCTATTGCTGGCTCTTGGGTCCGACTTACGAAACTCCTGCAGAAATCCGTATGCTGGCCAAACTAGGCGGCGATATGGTCGGTATGAGTACCGTACCCGAGGTTATCGCAGCAGCTCACTTAGGTATTCGTGTGGCGGGCGTCGCCTGTATCACTAACTATGCAGCAGGATTGAAGCCCGAGAAGCTTAATCATGCCGATGTGAAGCTCGTCGCCCAGAAGGCGATGGCAGGATTCGCCACTGTGTTGACTGAAACAATCCAGGGTTTAAAATAAATTATGGATTTAAGAAAATTGGCCCTGGCAGCCGCTCAGCATTCTCACTCACCCTATTCTCACGCCAAAGTGGGAAGCGCGATTGTGATGGAAGACGGCAGTGTGTTTCAAGGCTGTAATATCGAGAACTCGAGTTTTGGTGGAACAGTATGCGCTGAAAGAGTCGCCATTTGGAAAGCTATCTCAGAAGGTCACAAACAGATTAAGCGTGTTTATGTTTACACCGATGCCGGCTGGCCCCCTTGCGGCATGTGTCGCCAAGTGATGTCTGAATTTGCGGCCCCCGATTTAGAAATCATCATTGGTGACAAAGCTGGCAAAGAACAAATATTAAAATTTAAAGACATTATGCCACTGGCCTTTACCCCAGAGCATTTAACGAAAAAATAATTTCTCGGAGCGCGAAGCGAATGTTTCGCGAGAAAACATGACTGACCAGACACCAGAAGCCCTACTTCGTTCCCTTAAATTTTGTGTTATCGATCTTGAAACGACCGGTGGCAGCGCTGAAAAAGATCAAATCTTTGAAATCGGTATGATCCGCATCGAGGATTTGAAGGTCACTGAAGAGCGCAGCTTTATGGTTAATCCCGAAAGAGAAATTCCTGAGTTCGTGCAACGTCTGACCGGTGTTAAACAGGCCGACGTGTTAGGTTCACCTACCTTTAAAGAAATTGCCGACGAGGTTCGCCAGTTTGCCGGCGATGCGATCCTGGTCGCCCACAACACTTCGTTTGATATCCCTTTTCTCAATGCCAAACTCACAGAAGCACAACTTCCCTCACTCGAGAATAAGGTCCTCTGTACCAACGTCATGACCAAATACATGATTCCTGAAATCGTAAACTCCAACCTAGAATACATGGGGAAAATTTTCGATCTCGGAGATCAGAAAGCTCACCGTGCAGTGGAAGATGCTCGCACGACAGCAAAACTACTATTAAAGTATCTTGATATTTTTCAAAAGAAAGATATCCGCAAAGTAAATCAACTCTACTATCCTCGCAATCGTTTTGAACTCGACCGTCGTCACTACGATTCGCAAGACAAAAGCCTGAAAGATATTGAACAGATCCTGGCAGCTGAAACACGACCGGTTCTTCTCACTGTCAAAGGCACACAAGGTGTTATTCTTTCGCTTCTTCCCATTGAGAATCCGAAAGAAGAATGGAAAAAACTTTCGGTATTTTTAAGCACACTTGATTGGAATTTAATTCCCGTACGTTTGATTGGTCCACATATCGAAGGATTGATGCAATTCAATTCTCACTATCTTAAAATTCCAGAAGCGACTCGTCTTCAAACGCTGGCGTATCTGCAAGAGCAACACCCCACTCCACCTTTGGAACACTCTCCACTTGAGGATGACGATTTCTTAGTCGTTCCACATCTTATCCAGGGCCAGCTACTCATTTATTCACTGATGAGTCTTGGACCGTTCTCACAATTGATTTTCAAATTCCCAGCTCATCGAAAAAAGGTGGCGCAGTTTCTACAAGGCCAAGTGGTGCGGTTTGATCAAAACAAAGGCAAACGTCGCCATCAACTCCTGGGAGAGGTTAAGCCTCTGATAGAAGCTCATATTTTAAAGAAGAAAGCTGCTGGTGATACCAGTCATCTCTTTTTATCACGCAATGAACTCAAGAAAGAGCAGCGAAACTTTTTTAGTAAGATAGAAGGTCTAGTTAAAATTCATCCCGATGAATTTAAGTTCCCAGGACACTACTTCTAGATTAGGACATTCTGGTGAGTAAATAAAAGCTCACCCTCACTGCTCATTTCTAGCAGCAACTTTTCTTGCTGGAGCAGATAATGCAATAGTTTTGAAGAGAGCCCTTGCTTCAAAGCAATTGGGGGATTTAAGACAATCTGAAAACGATCCGCATCTTCATAAACTTCTGCCTCAAGCACCAGTCCTCGTGCCGATCTGCGCTCCAACAGTTTTAAATGATGAAACGCTGTCATAATATCGCCAATCACAAGATAGGCCAGCATGGTGGCGGTGGGAGCATGAAGCGAATAAGCAAACGGATGTTTTTGTTTGTGAGAAATATTCACTCTCAGGCCACTTTCCACCATTCGAAAGCGCTGCAGATTAAGTGCCTGCTCAAAACAGTTCCTCAAAAGATCTTTATCGCGAACCTCCCCATCCATGGGTTTCATTCG
>JBIKNE010000312.1:0-3661 GCA_044358855.1 Bacteriovoracaceae bacterium
CCGCAACTAATTTTTTGGCATCCGAAAAAGCCTTGATGGTATATTGAATGAGCTCCTCAGAAAAAAGTCCTTTCCCGTAATCTTCAATAATGACACCTGAGTGAGTCGGCGCAAATTCAGCACAGCGAGTTTTGAACTTGCCCAATACTTCAACGTTCAGCGCATGACGGCTTTCGTAATCCACTCGGCAAATCTGCTGAGAAGCCGTCGTGACACGTTCTTTGTAAGTGGTCATGCGACTGCTGTCACGAACGAGTCCCCAAGTTTTGAGCCCACGCTCTTCTAACAGTGTCTCAAGTAAATTGGCACGGGTATCTTCTCCTATCACTCCCCCTAAGGTCGAGGCGACGGTGAGGCTTTTAAGGTTGTCAGAAACGTTGGCGGCCAAACCGAGCTTGTTCCATTCTTTAGTCACTTCAAGAACAGGCACAGGAGCTTCCGGTGAAATTCTTTTCACATCACCATGGGTGTATTTATCAATACCGATGTCACCTAAGACAAAGACGGAATTTAGAGTTTTAAATTTTCCAAGAATTTCTTGGAAACGAGCCTCACTAGGTTTCATTTTTCTCCTCGACGTTTTTGCCATTCAAGTACAATGACTTCGACGATTTGTGGGATAGTTTTGTTAGTCGTATCAATCTCAAGCGCATCACTGGCTTTCTTGAGCGGGGCTATCGCACGATTCATATCTTGATGATCGCGCTCTTTGATATCAGTCAATACTGTTTGAAAATCAAGCGCCTCTTCTCCGTGCGCCCGCTCATCTGGTGAGGCGGTGAGGTAACATTTCAAAAGAGCATTGGGAAAAATCACTGTGCCAATATCTCTTCCATCTAAAATCGCCGAGCGATCTTTAACGATATCGTGCTGCCACTCTTTCAAAAAATCACGAATGACAGCGTGTTTCGAGACATGAGAAGCCAGCCGTGAAACGTGATGCTCGCGGATGCTATTAGTGAGATTTAGATTATCCAGCTCAACCAGCACACCAGGAGAGACATCGTAAGCAAAACGATGATCGTGGAAAAAGGCCTGAATGGCTTTTGTTTGCTCGGCAGATAATTTATCTGCCGAAAAATCGATTCCCAAATGTTGAAGAGCAAAAGCAACAGAGCGGAACATCGCCCCTGTGTCGATGTAAGTCAGTCCCAATTGTTCAGCTACCTGTTTGGCAACAGTCGACTTACCAGACCCCGACGGGCCATCTAATGCGATCACAGGATCTTTTGTTGCCATAAACACCTTTGAGAATCAGGTGCTTATGATAGGCCAGGCCCGGGTCTCGCGGCAATCAGATCGAGCGCAAAAAACTAAAATGAGTGGTTAATTTCAGTGCGTCGAAACTAGCTGGAGAGAGCAGTTTAACCAATAAGGGATTTAATTTGTGCATAACTGATTGAGGTGCCTCTAACAAGTGCACTCCACTCGACCAAGCTGGATAGAGTTCAGGCGCCCCAGCATGAGCTTCCATCAGCAATGAAAATGCCAAAAGCTCAGTTTCATTTAATGCCAACAGGTCATTGCGCATACGAGTAAACAACTCAATTTCGCGCGCCGAATCATAGGATGAAAAGGGTTTTTGGGTGGGCTCTTTGCACTGCTGAATCTCTCGCACTAAGGCGCGTCGATCTTTAATCGCAGTTAATAGCTTTTGATTTATCTCTGTGAGAGTCGCACGCAGCTCACTCAACTTATGGGATGAATGAGACATTGGCATTGTGACTGAGATTTTTAGTAATGTGCAAATAGGCTTGCATCACTTTCTGAAGATAATGATTCTTTTTTCCAACTGGTAGATTGTTTTTCAAACGCTCTTTTGTCCAGTGCGGGCCCATATTGTAAGCAACAGTAGCATGGAAATGGTTGCTATCGAATTCTCTCAACAGTGTATTGAGATAGAAAATACCTACTTCAAGATTGCGCATTTTAAGAGCGAGCAGCTGGCCACCCAATTTCTTGTAGGCATCAGGATAAGTTTTAGCCAAGTACGCTTCACCTTGATCCGCTTCGAGTACCACTCCCTGGTTTTTCATCACTCCAATCAAGTGATTGTAGGTGTCCGGCATCACCTGCATGAGGCCAGTCGCACCTTTGATGCTCGTAACCTTGAAACGAAAGTGACTTTCAGTCCACATGACGGACAGTACCCAGAACGGATCAACTCCGTGCTTCTCACACAAAGACAATACGGGAGTAATGACCTGAGCGACTTTAGGGCGGAGCTTATCAGGGAAAACATTGACGATACGTGTCTCGGCTTCTTGGGCGGTACTCGAATTAAAAAGACTCAAATCCCCAACGAAAAAACCCAGAGCGTCAGCACGGAAGCGATAAGACTTATGGCGCTTACCGGCGAATATATCGGGGTAGAAAGACTTAATAGTGAAGAGTCCGAAGAGCATCAGAGAAAAAACTGGAACCTTAAGACCAGAAATGGCCTTCCATATACGCCAGCGCATGGCCGGTCGGATGTCAGGAGTGACATCAGTAACGTCTTCGCTTTGGGTGTCCATCATCCTTAAACCTCTACCTTAGGGGTCTCTTAAATGGCAAATTCCCTTGACCAAGGGAGCTTCCCTCTCCCACGATAAGGTGTAAAAACTACGATAACACCCGGCCACTTCTGACGGAAATTCGAGGAATTATGTCGCAAAATAAATTATCTTTGGAGAAGTCTGCTTACCTCCTCCAACATGCTGAAAATCCAATCCATTGGCTACCCTACTCACAAGAAGCCCTTAATCTTGCTAGGGAGCTCGACCGCCCCATCTTTCTGTCGATTGGCTACTCTACCTGCCATTGGTGCCACGTCATGGCCCATGAATCGTTCGAAGATAAGACTACCGCTGACCTCCTCAATGAAAAATTCGTGTGCATAAAGATAGACCGTGAGGAACATCCTCATCTCGATCATCTCTATCAATCGGTGGCGGCAGCAGCGACCGGCCGAGGCGGCTGGCCTTTAAGCGTGTTTTTAACACCCAAACTCAACCCCTATTTCGTCGGTACCTATTTCCCAAAAGAGGCGCGCCAAGGTGTCCCATCTTTTAAAGAAGTTGTGCAACACCTCGGTAGTGTTTTTAAAGACACCCGATCTCAAATCGAGGAACAAGGACAAACCCTTTTGGCAGAAATTGCTAAAGATCCGAAGCTCGAAAAGAAAGTAGAATTTGAAGGTCACTTCCCTAGTCCTTCTGCCATTATGAATGCGCTCAGTAACTACGCCGACAAAACAAATGGTGGTTACGGCCAAGCTCCTAAGTTTCCTCATTTCGCTTTTTTAGAATGGGCCAGTGAACAGATTCTTGAAGGGATGATCCCTCAAGAACTCGGTCAACACGTGGTCGATACCGTGGAAAAAATGATGATGGGCGGACTCTATGATCATTTGAAAGGCGGCATTCATCGCTATTCAACAGATGCTGGGTGGGTGGTTCCTCATTTTGAAAAAATGCTCTACGACCAGGCCGGACTTTTAAAAGTTTTGGCGAAGGTGACACCGTTTTATCCATCTCCATTATTATTCGATGGAATTTTACAAACGATTGAGTATCTCGAATCTGAAATGGTGTCTGAGCAAGAGTTCTTCATGACTGCACAAGATGCCGACTCAGAAGGCCAAGAGGGACTCTACTTTACCTTCACCAAAGAAGAATTT
>JBIKNE010000313.1:0-3659 GCA_044358855.1 Bacteriovoracaceae bacterium
GTTCACCACACCTTGAATAAGTGCCATCGTCACCATGTCTCCATTGGCAACGTGGGCCACTTCGTGAGCGAGAACTCCATCGACTTCATCAGAATTCATCTGACTTAAAAGCCCGGTTGAGACCGCGACGAGTGAATTATTCTTAGAGGGACCAGTGGCAAAAGCATTCACTTCTGGTGACTCATAAACACCGACTTCCGGCATTTTTGAAAGACCCGCTTGCTTAGCGTAAAGATGCACTTTTTGCACTAAGGCAGCATAAGGACCACGCTCATCAACGAGTTTCACTCCCATCATGGTCTTTGCCATAAATTTTGAAAGCAAGAGCGAGATACCGGCACCAGCAAAACCCCAGACCAAACAGAAAATCATCAAGGCCTGATAGTTAATTCCGTAAGCATCAAGCCAGCGATGGCCACCCACCAATGAGAGCACGATATTGACCGTGACCATCACCAGGATGTTGGTTAAGACAAAAAGAAAAATACGTTTCATGGAATCCTCCATTAAGTGATTCATCTACAAAGATGAGACCACACAGGAGGAGCGTCAAGGGCATGGCCTGATAAACAATGGAAAAATCTAGTTTATCGATGAACTTGATCGAGTTTATGTTGTTTAAAACGCATGCGCTATGCGCAAAACTTGCCCGACTAAAACGGCAAATGATACCGTGCAAAGTATCACAATCCGGGGGGATTAAATGATTAAGTTACTGGCGTTAAGCCTTGGTTTATTCTCATTTTTTGCTAACGCACAATTTACCGCTGACCAAGAGGAACTCACCTATCAGCGCTACCTCACCTCAATTCAAACGAATGACACTAAATTTTTCTTCGCGCTAACTTCGCCTGAGCAAAAGCTTTTAGTTGATGCTCTGTGGGATGCCCAAGACGATCTTCAGCTCGATGTTAAGAATGCTCTCGATTCCGTCGTTATTGAAGATTTCAATCTTTATGAACAACTTCGCTTAGCGGTGATCGCTCATCGCTCTGGTGAGCGTCGTGACTGGAGTGAACTTGCTCAGCAAATCAGCACGGGACTTTTGAGTGATAAAGAACTCGCAGTGCTCGTGGCCTCTCTTAAGCTTGAACTTTTTGATATGAAACTCGATGCCCTGGTTGAACAGGCACTCGCCACTTTCCCAGAAGAAACACGTTGGGTAGCGGCCTCTGAGCGCCCCGTAGGTGATCAGACTGCTGTTGCCCTTGATCTTTGGGATCATGCGACTGATCTCTCTCGTCACAATAACGGCAACTACGCAGGCGGCATCAAGATTTATATGTTCTGTCGCTCCAACCGCATTCACCCCTGCCTTATGGCCGTGCGTGATCAAAGCAACGCGGCCGTTTATTATAATGGCGAACTCTGGACTCAACCCTCTCTCGCCTCATCAGCGCGTGGGCTCCCTTCGTATCAGCGTAACGGCAATACCCCGGCCGGTGTCCTTACAATTGATGGAGTGATGCCAGCAGCTGATCAACAGATCTCTTTTGGAAAGTTTCGTCGTTTAATTTTAAATTTCATTCCTGGTGGAAACAGCGAACGCAACACGCGTTCACTCTTGCCAGTAACATCTCTAGACTCTGATTGGTGGAAGCCTGCCAACGTCGCTCGTGACGTCGGTCGCAACCTTTTGCGTATTCATGGCACAGGTAAACTCAATGCTGATCCGGCCTCGGCCTGGTTCCCTTTTATGCGTACCAGTGGTTGTATCGCTCAACGTGAAAACAGCTATGATGGCATCACTTACCGTGATCAACGTGATCTCTTAAACGTCTTGATGGCAGCGCAAGGTCTTGATGTTAATTTTGCCAATGAAGCGAAAATCAAAGGCATGCTTTTCTTAATTGAAATTGATGATCAAAATCGCGCCGTCACACCAACTGACCTCGCTAACATCGGAATCCGTTAATGTTGATATTTTTACTTTTGCTCTCAAGCGCCCAAGCCTCAATCCGCACCGTAAACGTGCAAGGCCGCTGCGAAATTAAAGTCACGCCAGATCGTGCTTCGCTTGAGCTCAAAATGGAAAAAACTCTCTCCGATCCAGGTGCCGCAGTTAATGAAGTGACTAAAAAGATTGAAGCGGCTCGAACTAAGATTAAAAAAATGAATCTCGCTCACCTCGAGCTGCGCACCACTCATTTCCAAGTGTCACCTCACCGTGAATGGGAAAATAACAAAAACGTCTTTAAGGGCCATCGTGCCTCGATGGGACTTGAAGTAGTGACTTCTGAAATAGCTAAATTAGGCAACGTGATGGCGATGGCGGCAAAACTTGGCCTCAACGGAACAGATGGTTTCCGCCCCTTTTTATCGCTTGAGAAATCGCGCACTGAATATCTCAAATGCCTTGATGTCGCTTCTCAAGATGCCCTCAAAAAAGCTCAGCAGCTTGCTAAGAGTCTTGATGCCAAAGTCGGCGAAGTTGAAAGTATCTCTGAATCATCTCCAGTTATTCATCGTCCTCAACCGATGTACTCGGCCATGATGGATAGTGAAGCGATGGAGAAATCAGTCGCCGCTCCCACGATTGATGTGGGCCAAGAAACATTCTCCACGACTCTCCAAGTGAGTTTTAAACTCAAATGAATCTTACCACTCTCGCGGACGGCCTCAAAGACTACGAACTGCTCGATAGCGGCGAAGGCATGAAGCTTGAAATTATCGCTGGAGTACATGTTCAGCGCCCCTCTCCACAAGCGATTTGGAAGAAACGCCTGTCTCCCGATGAATGGATGAAGGCCACCAGTGTTTGTAGTCGCACTAAAGATGGTGGAGGCCAGTGGCAACACCATAAACCACTTCCTAAAGAGATGTGGTGTAAATTTGATGCTCAAAGTGGCAGTATCAAAAGTCGCTTGAAGCTCACCACCTTCGGCCATTGCGGAATATTTTTTGAGCAAGTCCCCGTCTGGCTGTGGCTTGAGAAGCAAGTCATCGAACTTAAAACCAAATTGGGTCGCGCTCCTAAAGTCGCTAATCTTTTTGGCTATACTGGCGCGGCTTCATTAGTGATGGCGAAAGCTGGCGCAGAAGTCTGGCATGTCGATAGCTCCAAAGGCGCGCTTGAGTGGGGCCAAGAAAATGCCAAGGCCTCTCAAGTGGAAAACATCCGTTGGATGCAAGAAGATGCTCAGAAATTTTTGATCAATCAATATAATAAAGGTCTGCGCTTAGATGGCATGCTCGCCGATCCACCCAGCTGGGGCCATGGCGCCAAGAAAGAAGTTTGGGAATTCGAAAAACATATGGCGAGTTTTTTAGATAAATCCCACGCCATTCTAAATAAGAAAAATGCCTTTATGTTCTTATCGAGTCACACCCATGGTGTGCAACAAGAAGCGCTTAAAAATGTTTTGGCCCAAGACGGCCGCTGGCGAGATCTTTCCTGTGGTGACCTAGGTGTTGCTCACAAAAACGATGCCCGCATCCTTCCGGCCGGTCTTTTTGCTGCTGGGATTTGCTAAGTATTCTGTCTAAACCACTCACCCATAAATACGGCCGTAGCAGTTGAGACGTTAAGACTCTCGACACTGTTGGTGCCGGGAATCTGTAAAAGCACTTCGGCGGCTTTCAAAGCATCAGGTGAAAGGCCGCGGCCTTCAGCACCCATCAGGAACAAGGCCTTTTTCGGAAGCTCGAGCTTGAAGAGA
>JBIKNE010000314.1:0-3657 GCA_044358855.1 Bacteriovoracaceae bacterium
GGCATAATGCTCAGAATTGCGAGGACATATGTCAGGAATTCAAGAGCGAATCGCTCAAGTAAAAGCACGCTTTAAGGCCTTCGAGGATTGGGAAGATCGCTACAAAGAGCTGATCCAGCTCGGTAAAGAGATGTCGATCTATCCCGAGTCTGAGCGCCAAGAAAAATACAAAGTGAAAGGCTGCCAATCTCAGGTGTGGCTTTATCCACAATTTGTGGAAGGCCGAGTGCGCTTTCATGCCGACTCGGATGCACTGTTAGTCAAAGGCATCGTGGCGGTTTTGGTTTCTGTTTATGACAATTCAACACCAGATGAAATTCTTGGAGAGCGTGGTGATTTTTTAAAAGAGATCGGCATCACTGAGCATCTTTCCATGAATCGCACAAATGGTTTAGCGAGCATGGTGAAGCAGATCAGTATGTACGCTGCTGTTTATAAAAGTTTAGGGAGTCGTGTATGAATATTCGTCCTCGTCGCAATCGCAGCTCTGAGGTCATTCGCCGACTGGTGCGTGAAAACCAACTCACTCCTGATGATTTGATTGCTCCTTTATTTGTTCGTGAGGGCAAAGGGGAGCGTACGGCCATCACAAGTATGCCCGGTCACGCTCGTCTCTCGATTGATGAATTGATTAAAGAAGCTCGTGAATTGCATGCTTTGGGGGTAAAAACCCTGGCACTTTTTCCGGCGATCGATGAAAGTAAAAAAACTTCGGACGCGCGTGAAGCGTGGAATCCGGAAAATCTCAATTTCAAAGCGGCCCGAGCGTTGAAAGAAGCACTCCCTGATGTGCTCTTGATGGGTGATATTGCCCTCGATCCTTATTCTTCTGATGGTCATGATGGACTGGTCGATCCTAAGAGCGGAGAAATTTTAAACGACGCCACTCTGGAAGCGCTGGTTAAACAAACGCTCGCTTCGGCGCGGGCCGGCTTTGATATTTTGGGCCCATCAGACATGATGGATGGCCGCGTGAAGGCGATGAGAGAAGCTTTAGAGAGTGAAAAATTCACCAATACTTTGATCATGAGTTATACCGCCAAGTACGCCTCAGGTTTTTATGGACCTTTCCGTGATGCTCTCGCGAGTGCACCTAAGAAAGGTGATAAAAAAACTTATCAAATGGATCCTGCCAATGCACGTGAAGCCCTCAGAGAAGCGGCTTTAGATGAGGCCGAGGGTGCCGACATTCTCATGGTGAAACCAGGTCTTTCATATCTCGATGTCATCTATCGCTTGCGCCAACAATCGACTCTGCCGATTGCGGCCTATAACGTCTCGGGAGAGTACGCCATGGTGAAAGCTGCTGCTGAGCGAGGCTGGATTGATGGTGAGAAAGTTATGATGGAGACACTCATTTCATTTAAGCGAGCAGGCTCTGATATTATTTTGTCTTATTTTGCTAAAGAAGCAGCAAGGCTTCTAGCGTGAGTGAAAGGCGCTTGCATTTATTGCTCGTGCGCTTTTCTAGTTTGGGCGATGTCGTCGTGCAAACTTCCGTGGTGACATGGCTTAAGGCCACCTATGGACAAAACCTTCGCATCAGTTTTGTTACCTCCGCTGAATTTAAAGATTTATTAGTCGGTCATCCAGATATTCATCGAGTGATCAGCTTTGATCGCAAGGGTGGCGATACTATTCAAGTGTTAGCAAAAAAAATCAGTGAGATTCATGCCAATGATCCACTTGATCTCATGCTGGATTTGCATGCCACCACTCGTTCATGGCTGTTACGTTTTAAATTGTGGTGGCTACCTCGACTGGTGGTTGATAAACGCCGCTTTGAGCGCTTTTTGTCAGTCGGTTTTCGTTATGTGAAATTAACGGCTTTTTTAAAATGGGCGAAACCATGGCAGCAAGTATGGCGCACTCCCATTGATTGGCAGGGAATATTATTAGCTCCTCTCAATACTCATGAGGCGATGACCTTTACCGCCCATGGATTTAAGAGTGCCACCGAGAGACCCTATGCTGTCCTCGCACCGGTGGCTTCTTTTGCCATGAAACATTGGCCGATTAAATACTATCTCGAGATCGCCCAACGATTTTTACAAGATGAGAGTTTTAAAAATTGGGATTTGGTCGTTATCGCGGGTCCTGACGATAAGCACTGCCAGGCCTTTGATACCATACAACATGAACGTTTTAAAAATCTGCAAGGCAAAACCAAACTCAAAGAATCATTAGCATGGATGCAACAAGCAAAAATTGTCTTGGGTAATGATTCAGGTATGAATCATGTGGCGGAAGCGGGCCATGTACCTGTGCTCACCATCTTTGGTCCGACTCATGAGGCGTTCGGCTTTGCACCTCATTTAAAAAATTCTGTGGCACTTTCACTAGATGTGGCGTGCAGACCATGTTCCACCACAGGCAAGAAAGACTGTTTCAGAAGCGAGCAAGTCTGTATGACTCAACTCACTCCTGAGACTGTGTGGCGTGAATTTAAGACTAGAGCGATGACTTTATGATTTGGCGCACGCTTGATCTCCTTCATGCATTGATAGTGGTCTTAATCTGGCCGCTACGTTTAACTGCGTGGGGAAGAAAGCGAGTTGCCTTTGAGCGAGAACGTGATCCGGTATTAAAAGATGTACAGTGGACGTTTGAAGTTTCCAGTGAGGGCGAGTTTGAACAGGTGCGACCTTGGCTTGAGACTTTGATGTTGGATTCGGAAAAGATTGAATTAGTCTATGCTTCCGAGAGTGTGCATAAAAGAGTGAAAGAATTTAAAGAGCGCTATCCTTTGCAGGTACGCCTTTTCCCTATGCCGCTACTTACGCACACGCCTTGGGAATTAGTCAGAAAACTTAAAGCACCCCGCTTAGTCTTATGTCGTTATGATTTTTTTCCTTCTCTGATGGCGCGCTCAACAGTGGCGACTGTTATTGGTGGTGTGGTGTGGGCGAGTTTTACCGGTAAGCGTGAGCGATTAAAGAAAAGATTTTGGCGAGAGTTCTATCGTTGGCTCTATAGTAGCTTTCGATGGGTGGTGCCTGCCACCCATGAAGATGAATTGATTTATCATAACCTCTGCAGTCTAAAAGTATTTCCAACGAATGAGATGCGTGTCCCACAAATTATTAATCGCCTTTCAAATGCTGAACAAACGCTAAAAAATAAATTTCCTCATTGGGAGAAGTTTCAAGCGCATTTGCAAAGATACTCCTATCCGTCACGTTGGGTGCTGGGGAGTTTTTGGGAACCAGATCTCGCTTTTTTAAATGATGAGGCCCTGAAAGCGGATGTTAAAGCTGATAAAACCTTAGTCATGCTTGTGCCTCATCAATTAGGAGCGCACTGGCGAGAAAAAATCTCAGGTCCCGTGACAGAAATTAATCCTGACTGGTCTGGTGAAATCATTCCGGGAAGTGTGATTCTGATTAATCTCAAAGGTGTTCTGTGTGAACTCTACTCACAAGTCGGTCATGTCTATGTGGGGGGGGGATTTGGTCGTTCTGTTCATTCTGTCATGGAGCCCTTTGTCGCCGGAGCGCGAGTGTATTGTGGGCCCAAGGTCTATCGTTCTACCGAAGTAGAAGCGATTCAAGCACTTGGTGGTAATTTTCTACGGGTAGTAGCTGAGCACTCTCGTCTAGCTCATTGCTACTCAGAGCGTTTTGAATCTGCACAAGACTTGACCCGACGTCAGGAGTG
>JBIKNE010000315.1:0-3651 GCA_044358855.1 Bacteriovoracaceae bacterium
CTTTTTTGCCATCGTGTGCAATCAGCGCAATGGTTTTTTTCTTTTTCTTCATATCACCCCCAACCTAATAGTCTTTGTCCAGCATACCATAAAATGGCACTCAAAGAGGCGATCAGCATACTAATCGGAAAGGAGAGTCCACCGCGAGTGATTGAGAGCGAGAGTACTGGGAAAAAGATTAAAGAAGGAATAACGATTTTAAAGATATCCATGCTGGCGTTGGCGATCGCCGTGGGATTTTTAGTATCACTCCAAAGCCAGAGAAGATAAATCAGGGATGAGGTGGGTAAGGCAATCAGTACTGCAGAGGCCTTGGGAGAAAATCGCATAAGACCATTAGCGCCACTAATGATGGCAGTAGTGATGAGAACTTTAATCCAGAAATTCATATATCATCCTTATAAACCTAGAAATTCCATTAAATGAGTTTGTGCATCATCATGATCCCAGCGGGTTTGGGCGACATTCAGTTGCGAGGTGAGCACCAGATGGTTGGCCTCCCGGACATCAGGTGAGTTTTTTACTCCGCGCTGAAATTCACTTAAAGTCACCTGCAAGTATTTCTCCGCTAATTTTAAACTAGCTTCAGCTTTTTCTAAAAGTTTATGTGTGAGTCTGACGTGCACGACAGATTTTTCGTGTTCCGCTACGAGCTCTCTGGAGCGCTGCTCCTGAAGTAAACCTTGCGCTCGGGTTTCAAAAACTTTGGCCCGTCTTTCTGCTAAAGCAGTCCCACCATCATAGAGGTCAATCGTGATCATCGCTCCGATGGCAACATCATCACGATCTTGTGAGCGCTCAAAAAACTGCTGTCGATCGGTATACTGAGTCAGTGCTCCATAGACATCCAGACGAGGCGCCCACCAACGTGATTGTTTCATGCGTTCAAGGGCGAGTTCTTGCGCTTTAATGGAGTGTTGTTGAGTCTCAGGATGCTTGTCGGCGACAAAAGGACGTTCAATCAACTCATCAAGATGAATCATTTTGGGAGTTGAGGGAAGAGTAGGGATCTCATTGAGATTGAGCACTGCTTGGAGCATTTTGGCATGATCATCAACTTCTTCTTCCTCACGGGCCAATTCCTGCTCGAGTTCAAGGGCGTACTGTTGAAAAATCAATTCATCCGCGATGGTGGCAAGTCCCGCTCGTTGGCGCTTTTGGGCGGCACTTAAATGCTTCGCATTCTGTACCAGTGCCGCTTGAATAATAGTCACGGCACTATTGTGGTGAACCCAGGCGTTCCAAAGAGAGCGCACCCGCGTGAGAATTTGTCGTTGAGTCGTCTCCTTTTCGTGAGTTTGACTGAGTGTCGCCAAGCCCTGCTGTTTATTGGCCAAGTGATCTTTGCCGCCATTAAAGAGATTTAGCCTGGCCTCAAGCGATGCATAACTTTGCTCTCGTGTGGGGCCTGGCCCCAGCGTGAAGCGCTCACGGCCAACACGTCCCTCCAGGCGAGGTATAAATGAGCGGCGCAAGACTCCTTTTTTAGCTTCAATGGCATCGAGGAGCAGGACTTGTTCTTGATATTGACCGTTTTTTTCTAATAGTTTGGGAAGTGCCTCATGCGAAAGTGGCGCGGCCCAGACTTGGGTACAAAATAAGACGAACCACATAACTAATCCAAGTTTGAGAAGCCCACAAAGAGCTTCTGTTTATTAACGACAGGAAAAACGTCTAGGTTAAAAGGGCGAGTACGGACTGTTGGAAGAAGACCTGTAAAGTGGTTGATATTTTTTTTGAGCTTAAATTCACCCACGTATTGGTATTTTCCGGCCTTCTTCACTTCCATTTTTACGAGTACTTCATCGGCAAATTCAGAGAGTGTTGCTGGTTTCATATCAAGAGTATGAAAATAAAGTGAGAGTTTACCATCTTGGGCACGAATTAATTCTGCTTTGAAAACAGCTTTAGCGTGATGGTTTTTTTTAAGTTCCGCTTCGGGCAGAACTGAGGCCAAGATTCCTCCATAGAGGCCTGCGTCTTTAACTTTTGGGCCATGGCCTTCGTCATGAGCAAATGCTGAGATTGAAATAACGAATAACAGTACAAATATTTTCATAATTTATCCTTTGATTGGTGTTTGTTTAAATATTTAAAAGCTGCCTTCTCGCCGAAGCGATAAAAGACCAGCGGAGTTACAATCAGATCAAGGAAAGTAGAACTTAGAAGACCGCCGGTAATGACGATGGCGACGGGATGGAGAATTTCTTTACCTGGCTCACCTTTAGCAAACAGCAGAGGCATAAGGGCTAATATTGCTGTGAGCGCGGTCATCAGAACTGGTACGAGTCGCTCCTGAGTTCCACGGATGATCATCTGAAGATCGAATTTTTCACCTTCAAACTCTAACAAATGAAGATAGTGAGAAATCATCATAATGCCATTTCGAGTGGCAATTCCACAGAGAGTCACAAAGGCAATGAGTGAGGCGAGAGAAAAACTCCTCTCCGTGAGCCATAAGGCCAGGATGCTACCAATCAGAGCCAGGGGAACATTGAGCATAATCTGCAAGCTCAAGATAACGGAATTGAAATGAAAAAAGAGTACTAAGAAAATGCCGATCAAAGAGACGAGTCCCAGCCACAGCATCTTTCTTGTTGAGCGAATCTGTCCTTCAAACTGCCCGGCGATTTCAATATGCTGCTTGGTTGATAGTGTAATTTGCTTGATACGCTCATTGATTTGATCGACAAGATTTTGTAAATCAACTCCCGCACTATTCGCAGTCAGGTAAAGTCTGCGTTGCAGATTCTCTCGATTAATCATATTTGGGCCTGAGCCCTCATAGACGTTAGCGACGTTTTTCAGGAGCACTCTTTCACCGGTAGGTAATTGTTTAATCGGCAAACCTTCGATAAGCGCTGGATCAGAACGTGTCTTGTCATCGAGACGAAGAGTAATATTTATCAAGCGCTCATTTTCTAACATCTGTCCGACGTTGGCGCCCTGTAAGAGGTCTTCTAAATCTCTCGCCAAACTGCCAGCACTCATTCGCGCATCGGCGACAAGCTCTTTATCAATAAAGATTTTAAGCTGTGGAATCTGCACTAAGGGTTCCACTTGTAAATCAACAAGTCCTGGAATGCCTTTAAGCGCTTGTTGGAGCTCACCGCCAATTCTGCGTAATTCTGCCAGATCTGGTCCAAAAACTTTCAACACAATTTGTGCTCGAGCTCCAGAGAGCATGTGATCCAGACGATGTGAGATAGGTTGACCGACATTGACGTAAACTTCGGGCCACGCTTGAGCAATTTTCTCTCGCATTTCTTGCAGTACGATCTCACGTGGCCGACCTTTGGTTTTGAAGTCCACATCAATTTCATTCCAATGGACACCTTCTGCATGCTCATCCATTTCAGCTCGTCCCACACGACGCACGGTACTCTTGATTTCAGGAATCCTTAAAAGAACTTCCTCTACCTGACGACCTTTGTTATCAGATTCAGTTAGCGAAATCCCCGGTTGAGCGGCCATACCGATGGTGGCAGATCCCTCGTTAAAGTTTGGCAGAAAGTTTTGCCCAAGGTAGGCGGTACTTGAGAGTGCCGAGAAAAATATTACCGCAAGTGTTACTAGGATAGTACGCGGATGTCTGAGACAGGTGGGAATGATTCTCGCCACCAGGCCCTTTAACCAAATAACAAAAAAACC
>JBIKNE010000316.1:0-3650 GCA_044358855.1 Bacteriovoracaceae bacterium
CCCCACCTGAAGTGACTTCTTGCTTGGTAGAAGGCACGCAGGATGCAATTAATAATAGAATTAAAAGTCGTAACAATCGCAGCACCTTTGAGAGATGTTTCTCAGAGGATTTATCGGCATTTTGTGGGAAAAGATGTGGGATGGGCGGCCAAAAATATGACCGCCCGAAAGACTCGGCTACTTATTTCTTTGATTTTGCGTGGTCAGCAAGGAACTGCTCTAAACCAATTTTCGTCAGTGGGTGATGGAACATCCCTTCGATAACTTTCAAAGGCAATGTAGCGACGTCTGAGCCAGCGAGTGCCGCCATCTTAACGTGCTCTGAGTGACGAACACTGGCAGCAAGAATTTTTGTTTCAAAACCGTAGTTGTTAAAGATAGTGCGAATCTCAGCAATGAGATCCATGCCCGTCTGGCCAACATCATCGAGGCGGCCAATGAAGGGAGAAACATAAGTCGCGCCATTTTTAGCAGCGAGTAGAGCTTGGTTCGCTGAGAAAATCAAGGTGACGTTAGTCTTTACGCCGTCTTTTGAAAGTTGCTTTAAGGCCATCATGCCATCTTTAGTCATCGGAAGTTTGATGACGACGTTCTTGTGAATTTTGGCGAGCTCTTGTGCTTCTTTCAACATTCCGGCCACATCTGTGGCAATCACTTCGGCCGAAATTGGACCATCAACGATCTCGCAAATTTCTTTGATGAGAGAGATTTGGTCACGGCCTGTTTTTGCTACGATCGATGGGTTAGTGGTCACACCATCAACTAGGCCCCATGAAACGGCAGTTTTAATTTCATTGATGTCACCGGTATCAATAAAAAATTCCATATGCTCTCCTGTTTTGCTCAGGATTATTGTCTCCTGGCGGGTATAAGATTTTCAGGCATAATAAAAAGCATGAAGCTTGTTGGCCATCTTTTGCTGCTATTCTTCTGCCTCGCCGAGGCGCATGCCATTATAACCGAGCCTAAGCTGCCGGACGAGGGTGTGCTGTCTGCTGACGTGAATCACGGCATGAACCCGGATATCAGTTATGGCAAGTTCACTGGCCGGGTTTCGGATAAAGACGATGCGGCCCGCATTTTCAAAGTTCACGTGGAAAACAACAACTCTAAATTCTTCCGTGCCGGCGATAACGTCTATTTCCGGGTGCAAGGCCGTGAACAGCGCCGTACTTGTAAGGCCTTTGTCCGTAACGTAGAAGATAACTACTTCAGCATGTTCGTGGAGAACCTCGAACCCTGTTGGGAAGCGGGTTATTTCCGTCGCGGCACAGTCTTGGTTTTTGATTCAAAAGTCCTCGAGGAGCGCGTTTTCGAAGCCGCCAAGTACCGTGAGTTATTAATCCTCAGAAAAGACGATTTCTTAAAGCAGCTGAATGGCATTAATCACTTCCTTTGGACCTTTGATCAGCAAAAAGTTAAAGTCGCCGCTGACTACGATGCCCAGATTCTCGAAATGCAACGGGCCCGTCAGAAAGCTTTGGATGATTTGATTCAACAAAAACAAGAACAATTGACTCTCCAGGCCGAACTTATGCGACGCCTGAACGAGTTGGATGAATCTTTGAAGTTTTACCGTGTTGAGCGCCGCGAGCTCCTCACCGATCGCTGGAATATGGATCATGATGGTGGCCTTCCCGTGGGCCAGCGTCCCCAAGAACTTAAAAAAGAATAAGACGTGGCCCCCCAAAAGGTGGGGTGCATGCTAAGTTTGTTGGCATGTTTAATTCACTTCACCACGCCCAAACAGAACTGACTCACCACCCGTTATTTAGCGAGCTCACGACTCTCACCAGTCTGCGCCGTTTTATGGAGGGCCATATCTTTGCCGTCTGGGATTTCATGAGTCTCTTAAAGCGTCTTCAGCGCGATATCACCTGTGTGGAAATTCCCTGGCGCCCGTCGAGTCATTCACCGGAGCTCGTTCGATTTATTAATCAAATCGTAGTAGGCGAAGAATCAGATCTGGATGATCAAGGCCAGCCTTTGAGTCACTTTCAACTCTATCTGCAAGCGATGAAAGAAGTCGGCGCCGATACTACCGCCATTGATAGTTTTTTGATTGATCTTGATCTCAATCATCTGCCTCATTACGCTCGTCGCTTTGTGGAAGGTAATCTGGCACTTGCTCAAGAAGGATCTACTCTTGAAGTCGCTGCTGCATTTTTCTATGGCCGTGAAAAACTGATTCCCGATATGTTCACTACGATCGTGAATATCTTGAAGTCTGAAAATCTCCATTGCCCGAAACTGATGTATTATCTCGAGCGCCATATCCATGTAGATGGGGAAGAGCACGGGCCTTTAAGTGAGAAGTGCTTGCAGGAATTATGTGCGGGCAATCAAGCGAAGCTGGCACTTGCGGAGAAAACCGGGCTTAAGGCACTTAAAGCGCGCGATGAGTTCTGGACGGGAGTGCTGTCGACTATAAATTCTAGCAATTTAGATGCTAATTCTCGAAGCACATTTTCCTTGGAATTGACCTAAGGGTACTTCGAGGTGTACACTTGGGGGGGTACTCTTAAGGAGGCTCCCATGGAAAGTGCCAACGCCAAGAAATTCAGGGCCGAACTCAAAGACTATTTAGATGCTGCAGTTACTGAACCGGTTCGGATTAACCGTCGTGATGGGCAGAGCTTTATTCTCATGTCTGAAGAGATTTATGAGGGTTTCAGAAATGAAATTCAATCACTTCAAAGAAAACTTTTAGGGATGGATGAAATTGTAACTGGTAAGACTCAAATTCTTAAACGCGGCGAGGATCGTCTCGCACGCTTCAAGAAAAAGAAGTAATGCCTGTTGAATTTAGAACCACATCTACTTTTGAGTTTATTCGGTCGCAGATAGAAAACCATCTCTATCAATCTCTTTTAAGTTTTGAAAAAGATCATAATCTCGCTTTAAATGCGGTTACTAAGTTTAACGTTTCTATTGAAGAGCTGTGTATCACCCTTGAAGGGATGTATCAGAGTTTTAATCCGAATGATGGGGTGGGAATAAAGTCTCATCCTATTATGAATGGACGGTATCGAGTCTTTTATAAGATACAAGTCCAGTCGGAGAGTCAGGGTGATGTGATCTTTTTTGATATCGACGACAACAAACAATCAAATCTTGATCGTTTTCCTGCTCATATAATTACCTTCGAAGATGATTAATTAATAAACCGGCACTCACGCAAAATACGAAACTCTTCAATCTCCGGCAGTGTCGTCAATTTAATCCCGCTGTTTTTAGCGTACTCTAAAAATAGACGCGTGCCTTCCAGAGTGCGTTCCTGAATATCGTGTTGAAGAATCACTCCGCCGCGGGTGGGATTATCAATCGTCCTTTGCACTTTACGATAGCTGGTGCGGCCTTGAGCATCGCGAACGATCTCGAAATCCCAATAAAGACCGCCTTCTTCGTGGGCCTTTAAATTTTGGAAAACATCTTGTTCCGTCATGCCCGCCAGCCAATCAACCGTGTCCACATCCCAGAAAGCAAATTGCAGGCAGTTATCACCGAAGAGTTCTTGTGAGAGTTCTTTCATAACGTTCATATGGTGATAATCCGAGCGTGTCCCATAAGCGGCGTAAGGGAAGCGATAATAGAGTTGGTTAAAAGGAAGATTCGCCTCATCGTAGAAGGCCTTGAGTTTTAATAGAGAA
>JBIKNE010000317.1:0-3633 GCA_044358855.1 Bacteriovoracaceae bacterium
GTGGTTTTGACATTGCTGCCGGTGGAGACAAAATTACAAAAATCATGTGTACCATTGATCGCCTGGGCACATTTCATCATGGCAGCGAGATTCAAAGGATTGGCGATATTTGCGATATACTTGCGCTCAAGAGACGAGAACTCCGCCTTGTTGGTAAAGAGATAGCGATACTCCTTAGAAGTGGTATCACTGGCCGGTTTAAAATCACTGGCAGCAGAATTAATTGCTAAACAGCGGATGGAGGTAGGGAGTTCACGATTTAATAACGAAAGAATGTTTTCGAAATGGAGACTCTTCTCAGTGGTAATTTTCACCACCTGTTCAAAGGCGTGCACGCCAGAGTCAGTGCGCGAAGCACCCATAGTTGTCACCTTACCAGTGAGCAGTTTTTTGAGTGAAATATTGAGGATATTTTGTACGGTGGGCGCGTCTTTTTGCCACTGAAATCCAGCGAAGTTTGTGCCGTCGTATTGAAGGGTTGCTTTGTAGTAATACATCCGTGACGGATTATTTACGCGGAATCGCCACACCCGTAAAGGGCCCATAGGCCGGATTCCATGGATTTCTGGCACTCAAAAGATTGAGTATTATTCCTTTCCAGCCTGGTTTTGATTTCGAAACTAACTCGGGTGTGGGTGAAGAAATAATTTCAGAATGAAAACCGCTACTGATAAAGATTTTGTGAACTTCTTCGGCCGAGATACCTGTGCCAGGCTGATGATGAATTTCCGCCATAAGGTTACGTTTGGCCTGGTCGGTATTACGAAAGATGTATTTATCCTTACTCACATAGCTCAAGAATTTATAGACGATGAAGCGAAAGTCGAAAACAGTGATGGCCAGCTTGCTCCACGCTAATTGCGCCTGACTGGGTTCAGAGTCGATAACAATTCCCCCCGTTTTTTTACTCACACGGGTGGCATCTTTGACCGCCAGTTTCCAATCGAGGATATGATGGAGTACGGATGATTCAGTCACAAGATCGATGGACTGGTTAGCAAAAGGCATGCATGTCGCATCTCCACACACCACTAAAGCACCGGTGTTTTTGCGAGAGTTACGAAGATTATTAATTGAGACGTCCATGCCGATTTGAGTGAAGCCAAATTCTTTAAGCCAGCCTAAGACATGGCCCGGGCCACATCCGAAATCAAGATGTAGCATATTTTTAGTTGGTGCTGATTGCTTATCGATGATTTTTTTGACGGCATTTTTTAAACGTGTGGCGATCGCTTCATTTTGACGAGTGAAAAGATGATAGTCATCCGAGATGGCATCATAGATTTCCATGTTGGCGGCCAGACTTGATTTCGTTGGGTCATTAACGCCATTAAAGATTTCGCGCAGTGTGGGAGTCCACATGATGGGAATGAAATCATCAGTAATAGGAAATTGCGTGTGACATTCTGTACAAGCAAGGTGCTCGCTATGAAGCTTGAGATTGCCGTGCTTGAATTCTGGTGCGCCATTTTTAAGCAGCAACGGCCGATCCGCTTTGCAGCTAGGGCAATTAAGAATAGGAAGAAGAATTTCTTTTAGTTTTAAATAGTCGGACATTGAGCACCCAGCGCTGTTTAATTGGTATCCTTAAAGATCGGCTTAAATATTAAAAAAGTTAAAAGAATCTAATTACTCAGGTATGGGCGCTTCTTAGGATAATCATAAGTGGAGAAGGACAATGGGTTGAACGTATAATGGGAATAGGAAGGCCAAGATATGAAAATAGAGGGAAAAACCCGCCGTAATGTCCTATTACTTATTTTGGTAAGTGCCTATCTTGCCATGTTTGTCAGATTTAATGAATCACCAGTGCCCTATCAGAACTTTGTTTGGTTTGTTTATATCAGTAATTTCTTTTGTTCTATTGGCCTTGTCATTTTGCAGTCTTGTTATTTTTTGACACAACCCAAGTCTCGCTTCTCTCGTTTTTTTAGATCAATACTACTCTTACTTCCAATTTGTTTCTCTCATTTTGTCATCGGTGGCCTAATGAGTTTCTTTGCTCAGATGGATCCACTGGAATATTTTGGGCCGAATGGATTTATTAATAATTTTAACGATCAAATCGCTTGGCATCATTTGGTTTCTTTTTTGCCATTGTTTGGTTTTTATCTTTTCAAGAAACTATTTTTCTTTGATTGGTCCATCTCGCGCAAACTGTCCGGGGCGGTCTACATTATCGATGCCTTACTTGCATTAGCGTGTTCGGCTGTTTTGCCACTGATTTTTATGAAAATGGGCCATCCCATTGAAGAGCTCAAAACGCTACCTGAATTGGTAGGTATAATGATGTTTATTGTCTTAATGCCTTGGGAGATTTTCTTTAATCGCGATAATATCGGTATGCACGAAGAAGGAATCCCATCAATCTATCCAGAAAGCCTTATACTTCCTCTTAATATTAAAATGGTGGGGGCCCGTGGCTGGGGGATTTTAGTTGTCATTTTTGGATTAGTGTTTGTAAGTGTCGGTTTGGGGGCCATTATGATGACTGCCAAGCAGGGATTTGCATGGGAGATGGTGGGAGCACTCTTGGTGGGTAGTGTTTTTTTTCTGATGGGTCTTGTAATTGTTCTGATCGGATTTAATCTTCAGTATGCCAGTAAAAAAGTGCTCGTCACGGCCAGTGAAATTTTGATTGAACAAACCTTGTTCCTACCCAATAAGATCTATAGACGCTGGAGTGTTTTGCGTACTGAATTTCATCCTCTCTCCAAAGAAGTACGGCTGCGAAAAAATAAAAACCGACGGATGCGAGATTACTTAGTGCTGTTGAAGAGAAAAGAGCCTGTGAAAAAATATCGTCATTGGAAAGAGGCTTTGTTTCAAGATAATGAGATCATTCTTTATAAAGCAAGCTTTGATGAAAAGCATGAGGAGTATTTTTTAAAAATTCGCGATGTTTTAGGTGAAGTATGAAGTGGTTACTCTTTTTGGTCTGTGCTTGTGCTTCAACTAATAAATCAATTGATCGACCTTTTCTTTATCTCGCTACCAAAGGCAGTGAGCGTGCCTACTTTTTTGGTACCGTTCACGTTAATGTCGCGGCCAGAGACTTACCAGCAAGTTTTTGGCCATACTTCAATCACAGTGATGCTTTCGTTGCAGAAGTGGATATGACGAAGCAGATTCCATTAATTGAGCGTGGACTCCAACGTCGCATGTATCGAAGTGGTGAGGACGCTCACTTACGAGAGGGTGTAAAGGCGAGCACCTATCATCAGCTCGAAAAATATTTATATGAGCTTTATCCTAAAAAAGCGCAAGAGATGCTTGAAAGGTTTACTCTGATGGGAGTGTATGCTTTTTTGTTGGCCACTCATCAGAAAGAGATACATATAAAAAATGATTTAGAAAGTTTTGAAGGCGGTCGCATTCAACTAGGTAGCCTCGACCAGGAGTTAACGGAACGAGCGATGATCCAAAATAAATCCATTTTGACTTTGGATGAGTTAGAGTCTGAAAGCTTTATTTCTTGTTCTATTTATCATCGATATGGTGCTGCTCAAGATTATGAAAAGAATGTACTCACTTTATTGAGCGATTCTCCTCATAAGATAGATCGTGACCCATTTATTCGTTTGATGAATGCCTATCGCAGTGGCAATGAGAATTTTTTCCGTCAGGAGAAAA
>JBIKNE010000318.1:0-3628 GCA_044358855.1 Bacteriovoracaceae bacterium
ATTATCGCGCTTGTGTCGGATCGCAATGTCCCTTTGTATTGAATTGCAGTTATGTGCAGGGCCTCAGAGAAGCCAAAGAAGCGCAACTCATTGTGGGTAATCACGCTATGCTGTTGGCGTGGCCACGGAGTTTTCCAAGACCCACGCATGTGGTGGTGGATGAGGCCCACAAAATCGAAGGGGAGGCGACGCGCGCTTTTGCTGTTGAGATTTCTGATCGCTCAGTAGAAGCTCTTCTCAAAGTGCAGCCACAAGGAGTGGGAGCACTTTTGTATCTCCTTTCAACGAATGAAATTACGCCAGCGATGGAAGCGGAATTTACAAAACTTCGAGACGCCGGCCAATTCGCCTCACGCATGGCACGCGATCATGTGGCGCCACTGTTACAAGTTTTAGAGAGTCTGTTTAAAAAACTTCCTGGCTATCATCCGGTTCACACCAATGAACTTCCGTTCCCTGAACGCGCACGCGCTAATGATGCGCTTACCATTCAGTTGTTAAATCACTTAGAGAGTCTTCTGCAAATCTGGGGCGATCTTTATTCCGCCTTGATGCCGCATTTTGAACGCTGGCAGAAAAAAGATTTTGGCGATGATAAAAATAAAATGAAGGCCTGGGCGCTGTTTGAAAGTTTCTGGGGTCAGCTGGAA
Source organism: Bacteriovoracaceae bacterium (assembly GCA_044358855.1). GTDB lineage: Bacteria > Bdellovibrionota > Bacteriovoracia > Bacteriovoracales > Bacteriovoracaceae > UBA6144. Next base: position 651 of record JBIKNE010000318.1, read on the forward strand.
AAACATGTCATGGGGCTTACGCATTTTTTAAAACCGCCTTCTCTGTGGGTGACGGCCTTAAAGTTTAGCGAAGAGCAGGGGTGGCAAATTGAGAGCGCTCCGATTGATGTAGGAATGACTTTGCATAAAGGTCTTTTAGAATCTGCTACATCTGTTGTTTATACTTCGGCCACACTCGCCAATGATAAAGGTGATGCCGGCACTCAGGGTGTTGAGTGGATGACGGGGTACTCTTATCTTCCCCAAGAAAAGCGCTTTAAGAGTGGTATGTATCTGCCGGCAACCTTTGATTACGCCAATAAAGCGAAAGTCATGTTGGTGAATGATACCCGCGCCATCAGTGACATGATGTTTGTGCCGGATCTCTTAAAACCCATCATCCCACTCGTAAAAGCACTCCATGGTAGAACACTTTTCTTATTCTCCGCTCGTGCGCGTTTTGAGTTAGCGGTTGATTTGCTTTTAAAAGAATTTGAAGGTCATCTTCCAGTGTTCGTCCAAGGCATGGGAAAAAATGTCGTGGAAGAATTCAAAAAATCTCCTTCGGGTATTTTGATCGGAATGGAGAGTTTTGGTGAAGGTATCGATGTTCCAGGTGAACAATTGCAACTCATCATCATTGATAAAATACCTGATGTGAGAAGAGAACTTGTCATTGATCGCCGTCGTGAATGGTACGACTCTAGTTTTGGTAATGAATTCCAAGATTACTTCCTTGCTAATCGAGCGCGAGCGCTCCATCAAAAATGTGGAAGGCTTTTACGTCGTGAAGACGACTTCGGCGGTGTGATCATCGCTGATCAACGGATCAAAAAATGGAAAGGCAACACACTTAAGCAGTTCGCCAAATTGATGGAGCCATACAGAGTGGAAGTATCGACTTTAGATGTTGCATGTAAGGAGATGGAGAAGTTTTTGGTGAAAGATTAAAACATCTTCCCCATTTCCTGCTTTAGTTTTTTGAGTTTTCTCACCACGATCTTGGCGCCGTCTTTTTCTTCGAGCTGGTAAGGAACGCCGTAGTGTTTGCTGACCCACAATTGAGCACCAGACTTAGCTTCACCAGTTAGGGCATCTTCTTCGTGGATTTCGTATTTGCTAGCGGTGAGAGGAGCACCGGAGATTAAAAGTTCTTCGGTTTCGTGAGCCTTCAATTCAATCCATAAAATTTTATCAACAGGAGCGCCGTGAAATTCCCACGCATTGGCGGTCGTGATGAATGTCACCGGAGTACGTGCAGTGGTATCGATTTTTTTTGTGAGAGTAAACAGACCTGAAGTGAGAAAACAAGGTGCGATGATATGGTGCTTAGAGCTAAAGGGACGCTCGACAGTTTCTACGCTGGTATTTGATTTGAAGGTATAGCGAAGGGTTTGAGTCGTGTAGTCGACATCAAAAACTTCTTTGGCGGTTTTTTCACCCAATGATTTTTCAACAATCACTGTTTGTGGAGCATAGAATTGATTCACAATGTAAATAACCTGCATCTTAAAAAATTCGCCGGTTTCAACCCGACTTAAGATTTCTGCTTCGAACATTAAATTTTGCGTCGCTTCAATTTTACTTACGCTAAAATTCTCTTGCGAGTAATTCTGACCACTCTGGAAGTACTGGTAGGTTCCTTCGAAGATTTTTTCTATGTTTTGCATAGGCCTAGTTTACCATAAGCATGGGTTTACAAAATCCAAACTTAGGGTGAATCTAGGGGCATGATTGCACGAAAAATTACCTATACTGGCCCTCTGGATGTATCAGCAGCTGAATCGATCTACGATATTGTACGCAAGATCGAGATTACTGGAGAGATCCACTTTACTACCCCAGGTACTATAGAGCTTGATCTAGAAGGCGATCCTTCGATGATCAAACTAATTCAGCACCAGGTGGAAAGTAAGCTCAAAGGGCTGCAAAAGAGTGTGATCCCGTCCCCTTTCAAGAACTACCAGGGTTTAGATTTTTATCGCTAAAGCATGAGGCCCCTTTAAAGGGGCCGACCATGACTAAAGTTTCTCAAAGAATGAAATAATGTTTGCTGGTGCCAGCCCATAATAAAGGGTGGTGATCATGCATAAAATTGTTACTAGCGCGGTGCCAAGCTTCAGAATAGGCGCTGGGTACTGAGATTCTACTGGCTTCATGTAAAGAGAAACGACGATTCTTAAATAGTAATAAACGGCCACCACACTCGTCAGGACACCCAGTACCACGAGTGGAATATGGCCGCCACTCACACCCGAACCAAAGACGAGGTATTTGCCAATGAATCCCGCCGTCATAGGTATTCCGGCCATAGCAAATAAGAAGAGTGTGAGTCCTGCCGAAGTAAGTGGGTGAGTTAATCCTCTTCCCGCCAAGGCCTCAATAGGCACATCATCACTACCTGGCGCTAAAATTTGCAAACATGCAAAGGAGCCGAGAGTCGCGAAAGCATAAAAAATTAAATACAAAGAAACGGCAATAGATGGTGATGTGCCCCCTGCGATGACACCTATCATGAGATAGCCTGTGTGAGCGACCGAGGAGTAGGCCAGCAGGCGCTTGAGGCTTCTTTGCGTGAGAGCAGCCAGGTTGCCCCACGCCATGGTGAGGACAGCCGAGATAATAAGAATCCACTTAATAATCGACCCGGTATCGTCGGCAAAGCTGGTCGACACCACATCGGCCAGAACAGTAAAAGCAGCAAACTTAACCGCCGCCGCCATAAAGCCGGTGATGGGTAATGCTGAGCCTTGGTACACATCAGGAACCCAGCTGTGAAATGGTACAGCGCCCACTTTGAAGAGTAGGCCAGCAACAACTAGGACAAAGCCAGCCGTTTTAAGTGGCAGGCTAGGCGCAGCTGCGATCTCAGGAAGTGTGAAAGCACCTGTTGCCCCGTAAATGATCGCCGAGCCATAGAGAAAAGTGGCTGAGGCCAATCCACCCAAGATGAAATACTTCATGCCTGCTTCGGCCGAGGTTCGATGAGTGCGGCGCAT
>JBIKNE010000319.1:0-3619 GCA_044358855.1 Bacteriovoracaceae bacterium
GTATTGGCGCTCTGATTAACTGGCAATACGAAGCACCGACTGATGTCAAAGGCAGTAATTCATCTGAAGGAGCAGTTAAGCGCTTAGCCACTGGCTCCATGCTGATTAGCTATCTTTTGCCCAACAATCAGAGTTTGATCTTGAGTTACGCCGATCAAACTATTTTCGGCTCCCCTACCAACAGCTCACTTAGCAAATCACTTACGGTGTTTTATCAGAAGCGCTGGGCGCGATAAGTTTCTGCCACCAGCTTTTGTTTTTTTTCTTTTTTATCTTTTCAACACTCTCATCAAATTTCAAACCTAACGTTCGTAATAACTTTTCCTCTTCTTCCTTGATTGATCTTGCATCAGAGGGTAGCGGTACATCAGTCGGAAATCCTACCAGGATATGTTCGATCTGTTGCTCGGGCTTGAGCTTCACTTGCTTCAAGGTATTTCGTAAATGCAAAAGACCCATCACACGCTTACTAAATTCTTCATAGGTCTTATCATCATATAGCTTCTTCGCGGCCGAGGCAGTCAAAAGCACAATGCCAGTCGCGGTAAAAGGTGCATCCTTATGAGAGCGTTTGAGCGCACGCATAAAGCAAGAATAGCTCGCACCTAAGGAGCAATGAGAATTCACTTCACGGTTCATTTTAAGAACGCGCAGGGCATCTTCCCCTGAAATGACCCAGTATTGTTTTTGCAAAGGAAGGAGAGCGAACATTTTTTTGAGTGTATTTTGTGAAAATTCATTTTGCACTAAAGCATTAAAAGGCCGCGTGACATTGCCATAACGAAACCCAAAACGACGATCTTTCAGCATTCTTTCGTGACGACTGGAGTATCCAAATAACAAAATGGTGCTAAGGAAAATGAGCCCCGCAGCGGCCAAATAACGCTCGGCTCGACCGAGTGAATTAGACAGACTCTCGGCAACAAAGGGAGACCACAGCAACATGAGGAGATAGGCAGCGTAGTCGCTCTCGCTTAAGTAGTTTAAGGCGTAGCTCGCCACAATGAATAAAACCAGACAAAGACCGGAGAGGAGAATCCAAAATGATGTTTTAAACACACTTTTCACCGCTTGATTATCTCTTAATTAAGCTAAAATAACAGCAATCAAACGGTGAGGAGAAATTATGAGAACGGCACAAAATGAAGTTTATGTTTTAGGCAGCGCGCGCATCCCTTTTGCTAAAAGCCAAACTCACTATGCGCACACTAAACGTGAAGAACTGATGACCGCTGCTTTGAAAGCACTGGTGAAAGAATATAAGCTACAAGGCCAATTGATCGGCGATACTGCGCTAGGGGCCGTCATGAACAGCTCGGCACAATTTAATTTAGCGCGCGAATGCCTGCTTTCCACTGAGCTTCATCCCGACTCACCTGCCTACAATGTCCAGAGGGCCTGTGGCACTGGTCTAGAAACCACTTGGCAATTAGCACTCAAAGCTCATGTCGGAGCCATTGATACAGGAATTGCTGGTGGCGTGGACACCAACAGTGATCTACCGATTGAAGTCTCCGCGGGAATGCAGCAAACACTCTTAGCTCTTAACGCTGCTCGCACCATGGCCGAGAGAATTAAAATCGCAACTCGCTTCTCGCCAAAGTTTTTGCTTCCATCCATCCCGAGCGTGAATGAGCCGCGCACTCAACTCTCCATGGGAGACCATTGCGAATTGATGGTCAAAGAATGGAAAATTGCGCGCGAAGAACAAGATGAGCTCGCGCTGCAAAGTCATTTGAATGGCGCCAAGGCCTACGCCGATGGTTTCTATCAAGATCTCGTGCATGAAATGAATGGGCTTAAAGTCGATGCGACTTTGCGAGGCGACACCACCCTACAAAAACTCGCTAAACTTAAACCGGCGTTTGATAAAGTCACAGGCACACTGACCGCCGGCAATAGCTCTCCTCTCACAGATGGAGCGGCCACCGTTTTAATTGGAAATAAAAATGGTGCGAGTAAGTTGGGACTCAATCCTTTAGCTCGAATTGTAGATGTGGAAGCCGCTGCCGTCGACTTCACACGTGGCGCAGGACTTTTAATGGCACCCACTAAAGCGGTGGCACAACTTCTCACTCGTAATAAATTGAGCTTCGCTGATTTTGATTATTTTGAATTACATGAGGCCTTTGCCGGCCAAGTTCTGTGCAATATGAAGGCATGGGAAACCGAGAGCTACTGCAAAAATGTCTTGGGACTTAGCTCATCACTGGGAAAGATCGATCGCACAAAACTCAATGTGGTAGGTAGTAGCCTGGCCTTAGGTCACCCCTTTGCTGCCACTGGAGCGCGCATTGTTGGCACTCTCGCTAAACTTTTATCCCAAGGTGGAAAAAAACGTGGACTCATTTCGATCTGTACGGCAGGCGGGATGGGAATCGCAGGAATTTTGGAATCACCCTAGACTTCCAGAGTTATAACGGTATTCTCATTTCCATGAAGCCCAAACCACTATTACGCGGCCATTTTCATCAGGCGATGTTTTTTGTTGCTCTTGGGGCACTGTTCCCATTGATCTTTCGCTGTGACACGGCGATCGAGCGAATTTCCATTATTACGTATGCTGTGTGCTCACTGACCATGTTTGGCATTAGCAGCCTTTATCATCGTGTTACCTGGACTCCCAACCAACGTGCTCAATGGAAAAAGCTGGATCATGCTGGCATTTACCTGATGATTGCCGGCACATTTACACCCGTAACTCTCTTGGGACTAAGTCCTGAATCAGCAAAACCTTTACTCATCACGGTATGGGTTTTTGTCGCATTTGGAATATTACAGTCCATCTTTTTTGTTAATTTACCTAAGGCGGTAAGTGCGCTTTTTTACCTCGTGATGGGTTATCTCATCACGCCTTTTATGCCCGAGCTTTATCAATCGATTGGTTCTGTAAGTTCAGGCCTCATCATCTCAGGCGGTGTCACATATTCAGTGGGCGCCGTTTTTTATGCGCTCAAACGACCAGTGCTCAATCCTAAAATTTTTAGCTACCACGAGATATTTCATATTTTTGTCAATGCTGGGGCGATTCAGCATTTTATCGTAGTAAATTCGCTGATATCTTAATAACGTAGCTGCTTCTATGATCACCATTGAAGAAATTAACGCCCTTCCCCAAATGGAATTTAACGGCCCTATCGTTGTCGTCGTTAAACCTGAACAGACTCGTGAGATCGTAGCAAAACTACGCCACGAGAAATTTTTAGGTTTTGATACTGAAACTCGTCCGAGTTTTGTGAAAGGCGAATTTCATCATGTCGCCCTCCTGCAACTGGCAACGGCCGATACCGCTTATCTTTTTCGACTATGTAAGGCCGACCTCATGCCAGAACTTATTCCACTTTTAGCAGATCCAAATATTATCAAAGCAGGGGTTGCTACCCGCGATGACGTCAAGGCCCTAGTGAAACTTCACCCCTTCGAGCCAGCTGGTTTTGTGGATATTGCTTTGAAGTTTGCTCGCCCTGGCCACACACCGGGCCTACGAACATTAGCGGCGGAACACTTAGGAGTAAGACTCACAAAGGCGGCAAAGACAACGAATTGGGAAGCTGGCTATCTCTCACCTTTGCAGCTGAATTATGCCGCTAAAGATGCAGTAGTGGGCTTTCTTCTTTAT
>JBIKNE010000320.1:0-3617 GCA_044358855.1 Bacteriovoracaceae bacterium
AATATTCTAAATGAAAGTATTCAGAACTACGATCCAGTCGGTGCTTCAACCATGACACTGATGAGCGATATAGCCGGTGGCGGTTGGGAAGGCGGCGAGGGCGGCAGCAAAGTTAAAATGCACTTAGATAAGTCACATATCTGCACACACACTTATCCAGACGTTTCAGATCCAGAAGGTATTTGTACGTTCCGCGTAGATATCGATGTGGCGACTTGCGGAGAGATTATTCCACTTAAAGCACTAGAGTATATGTTCAATGCTTTTGAAGCCGATGTGGTTTATGTCGATTACGTCGTACGAGGCTACACTCGCTTGGCCAATGGTAAGAAAATTTATAACGATCATTACTTTAATTCGATTCAAGACTTTGTTCCTAAAGAAGTGCTTGATCGCTATCTCTATCGCCAAGACGTTAACATGGCCCACGACAATACTTGGCAGACCAAATTGATGATCCGTCCATTGGGACCAGAGAACTATCTCTTGGACCCTAAAGATGTGAATCATCCCTTGATTGATCAAAAGATGAGTCTTTTGAATCAAGAAATGCGCGAAGTTTTCCACCTGAACTAGAGAATTTAATGAAACTTCTTCTGCTTGTTGCTTTGCTTTTTGTGGCCGCTTGTTCGGTTGCACCTATGATGACGACAAGAAATGCTCGTCCTTTGGGTGAAGGTCAAAACAAAATTCAAATCTCACCCGGCATTCCTGTCCTTGGAGTCAGTTACGAGCGTGGCCTGAGTGATAAATGGGATATGGGTCTAGCCGCTGAGTCGCAGTTGACTCCGGTGTTTTCAGGCTTCACCAAATACTCATTCGTGAATAAAGAAGAGGGCACTTCAGTTGCAGCCTCTGGTGGAGTTTTTTACGGTTCAGGCTTTATTGACTCTTACGGTGGTTATGTCGGTCCGATATTAAGTTGGCGTAAAAACTGGTTCGAGTTTTTCATCTTTCCTCGCTACAACTATGTTCATTGGAATGGTCTCAATCTGGACTCTAACAACGATACAGACGCTTTATTCTTTGATTTCGTTAGCGATACCACTTCTGTTGATTTGCATTATGTGCAGATTGATACGGGGATTAACTTCTACACGAAATCGCGTTTTAGTTTTGGTGTCGGTGTGAGTTATTTCTACTTTCTCGATTCCAAATATATCGATGGAACAAGTGTTGGCTGGTTGCCGGAGTTTCTTGTCAGTTGGACTTTCTAGTTTTTCCACGAAAGCAGTATAAGATTTCGCGGAGAAACTTTAGCATCAAAGATTTCTCCGATCTCGACCTGATGTCCCTGATCTTTCATCCATAATGCCCGGTCTACCAAGAGAGCGCTTTCGAGCACTCTGCCAAATTGATCGCGAATGAGTGCAGCTGCCAGCATTTGCTCGACTAGTAATTGTCTCGATTCTTCCATTCGAAAATCTTCAAGGGCCTTGTCTGTTCCTGTGTAGTTCAGGTTGAGGCGAGAAAGTTGTTCGCGAGTATAATCAGCAAAACTTCCCACATAAGATTTTGGATCGGCATTTCCCAGCTTCACAGGTGTCGTTATGCCAAAGTGGTCATGTAATAAGAAATGCAGAATATAACGGAAGCGCTTCACTTGATTACGAAAGATAATATCATCCAAGCTCACTTTATGATGAGCGCCTGAGGCAAGAGTGAGAGAGTAGAGACCCCAAGGGAGAGGGCGTTCTTTGGAAGCTTGCGAGAGATTGGTCTCAGACGTTTCAAGCTTATGATAGCAGCAACCCATATTGGCGAGAGCAGATCCTGCTACTTGTGCGGCCTTGAGATGCGCCACCGCCAATCCACCACAGGTGTGAAGGCCAGTGGTCAGGGTGTTTGGTCTTAAAAGATCAATAAAGGCCTGATCATGATGATCGATGCGATGAGTTTGATAGCGCACGGGAAATCTTGAGTTGGGCCATTTATGCGCCTGCCATCTTAGTCCCGCGGTTTGCAACTTCTCATCCATATCCAGACTTAAAACGGGCAAGTGGTAATGATGGGCGAGAGTTTGCGCCAAATGGCCCAGGCCTCCGCCGATATCGACAACATCATTTAAGCGATGAACTTTTATGAACTCCGCTAAAATGGGCGCCAGGCGCTCTAACTCGTGTTGCTTCTTGGGAATAATTTTCACCCATGTATCAGGTGTTGTTGGAAGTGCTCTCGTTGCTGTGAGTTGAGGAAAAGAGCATAAAGTTTGTGTTTGTTGATGAAATGCGGAGAGTTCGGCTGAAAGCGTGTCCCATCCCTGATCATAAGTTAGTTGCAGCGTCTTTTCAGGCGCAACCCAAGGCATAAGCTCCTCGATCCAGGCCATAGGGTAGCCATCCAATGAGTTTGGATATTGCAGCATGATTTCGTTTTTCCAGATGTCCTGATAGGGTAATAAGAAACTTATCAGGGCCTCGTGGCGGGCCTCTAAATTCATGTTTGGGGTATAACACACATGCAGAGACCTATCGAGATGCAAAATATTCAGCGTGCTGCGGTTTTTGGCATGGGTAAGTCCGGTGTCGCCGCTGTGACTCTCTTGCAAAGTCTGGGAATTGAAACCCATGCTGTGAATGAGGGTGAGCCAGAGGTGTGGGGTAAACCCCTAGAGCGCATTCTTGAGCGCTGCTACTGGCATCAGCAACAAAATGCTGCCGAAATTTTTAGTAAAGTTGATTTAATTATCATCTCTCCTGGAATTCCTGCGACTCATGAAGTTTTGAAGTTGGCCGTGCAAAAGAAAGTGAGAATCATTTCTGAAATTGAGCTCGCTTACTGGTTCTGTAAAAAAACACCGGTGATTGCCATTACGGGAACAAATGGCAAAACCACCACCACCACCATGATTTATGAGGCCTTGAAGCTTGCCGGAAAAAAAGTTTTCTGCGGAGGCAATATCGGCACTCCTTATTGTGAGATGGCGCTGGCCGTATTAAAAGGGGAGAGCTTCGACTTTGCCGTGATTGAAGTTTCGAGTTTTCAGCTTGAAACGATTGAAGCGTTTCATCCTCATATTGCCTTGATGCTTAATCTTACTTTGAATCATTCAGAGAGATACAGCGGCCTTGAAGATTATGGGCAAGCCAAATTACGCATTCTCAAAAATGCGACCACTAGTGATCATTTGATTGTTGGCGAGGAGTCGGGAGAGTGGGTTAAGTGGAGTGAAGCTTATCCAGCCAAACGTTACCTCTTTAGTAAGGCTACTTTGCCTAGTGATTTTCTCGCGCGCTTTGATTTTAGCAAGGGTGTGCTCGTCGGTGCCCACAACCGTGCGAATTATTTTTGTGCGTGGAAAACGCTCTCGCTGCTTAATATCTCTCAACTTGATCAGTTGTTTCAAAAATTTATTGAGACCTTTAATGGAGTGGAGCATCGCTTAGAGTTTGTCGGCAATTTTTCGGGGCTCAAAGTTTATAACGATGCCAAAAGCACTAACGGAGAGGCCACTCGTACCGCGCTCGCGGCTTTTGAAGGAAATGAGCCATTGTATCTTGTGGTAGGTGGCAAGCTTCGTAATGAGACGGATAAGCTTTTGCCCGATCTTTTGGGCTTTAAGAATAGAGTTACCAAGATCTTTACTATTGGCATGACAACTGAGCGACTGGTGAATG
>JBIKNE010000007.1:0-13054 GCA_044358855.1 Bacteriovoracaceae bacterium
AACTTGGAGATTGATTTGACCTGCGACTCCACCAGCGATAACTTGAATGTCTTGGCTCAACGTATTCGACTCATAGAAATTGTTATAGTTGAACACCATCTCATCATTTGTGAGTTCAATGCGACGAACACGAATGCGCGGCGAAACTGATGGTGCGTCTTGTGTGACGTAGCTAACAAAAAGGCCGCGATAAACATCGGCACCAATGGTGACACGCTGACCGACGATCGAGAGGGCAGAAGCATCATAGGCCGCGCCGGTTTCTTCGGTGGCAAATGTCACTGAACCACCTGAAGTCACTGTGCCGTTCAAGGCGACTTCGTATTTCTCAACGACGATGCGTGAGTTGTTAGTACCGGCCTTGTGAACATAGGCCATATAAAGTTCGCGTTCAGTATTATCAAACCAAGTCGCGACTTCACCTGTCGCTGCTGGAAGTGCAGCGTTTTTCGCGATCGCATTTGAACGTGCGGTGATACCCGTCCAAGGTCCGGCAAAGCGCGTGGTCGCAGGAAGAGCCGGTGCGGTAGGGGTAGCGAAGTTGGTACATAAAGTAACTTCGTTACCAAAACCATCATCACCTAAGCATAAGCGGAATTCCAAACCAAGAGTGGCGATAGCATTGGATGGTGTCCATTTGAGAACTCGTGAGGTCGCTCCTGGAATAGTTTCCCAAGGGCCAGCTCCGACTTTAACCTGCCAGCGATAAGCAATCGCATTACCATCGGCCACACTGGCATCGGTAATGGTACCTGGATCGATCGAGACCGGCATACCGGTCATGACGATCACTGCGTTTGCTAATTGAGGATTGGTACCAGCAGCACCGGCCCAAAGAGGGAATGGGTTGTTGTTGGCGATTTTGAGATCCATGAAAGCCGTTTGAGCGACGTTCACACCTGGAACAACCGTTTGTGTGTCAGTATCAGTTAAGACGTTGGCATCAATATCCGGCAACACGTCTTTAACGGTGATGCGGTATTGAACCGTGCCGTTAGCGGCACCCACGATGGTGTCTTCTGGAATATTATAAGTCAGAGCAGCTCGGCGACCTAGGGCGTCCGTTGAGCGCGTAATCAAAATCGGGGCGACTGCTGGCTGCGTTGTTGTACAACCCGCATTGGTACAGCGATCAACTTGGATGAAGAAGTCATCGCGTTCAATATCATTGACCAGAGTACTGAAGACGATATCAGTTCCTTCTGGAATGAAAGGAGTGGCACCGTTAGTAGGATCAAGAATTACAGTCGGGTTTGCGAGCGTCGTAATATAACTTGTCGTGGTAAGGTTGGTTCCTTGCGCGACAATTGTGGGCACAGTTTGTTGTATACGTGGAAGCGCAGGATTTACTGGGTTCACCGTCCAAGAAACAAGATTCGAAGTTTGCGCAGCCGCACCGTTGATCGCCTTGTCTTGGGCCATCGCAGTGATAGTGTAGCTCTTCATCGCCGGATTCACACGGCCATTCAAATCATAACTTGGAATACTGACGGTACAATCGAGACGAGTGGCACCGACTGGACCCGTGCCAGGTGTGACATCTGGTGCAATCGGATAACCGATATGTGAACAGTCTGGAGTAAGTACGTTAGTGCCTGGGAAAGTATTAATCCCATCCATCGCTACGCCATCGATAAAGAACGTGATGTTCATGTTCATTAAAGCGGTATCAGCATCTTCCACTAAGAAAGTTTGTGTGCCAGCAGTATCTTGCGCACGATAAATGGGATTCACAATCGGTGGAGCGATGGTAGCAACAGGTGGAGTGTTACGCGGACGAACACTTACGCCCCATGTGACAGTCACAGCAACCGTCGAAGTTCCGAGATCAACAATGTCTGCTGATAGTGTGCGGAATTCACCAATATTAGGGTTCGATAAAGTGAAGGCTTCAGTTGATGCAAAGTCATCCAAGCACAAGAAGCTATTAGCGGCGAGGAAAGTTTGTGGACCCAAAATAGGATTACCATTCTTTCTAAATTGAACGGCAACACCACCACCTGAACCGACAGCAGTTGTTACAGCGACACAGAAGGCACCTGCGCCTGCAGCAGCGTTATACATATTCACGCCGGCGTTTCTAAAACCACCACTAGCGATATTGACACCATCAATAGCTGTGACAACTGTTGATGAAGTTGGATTCGGCGCAAAGGGAGCCGCCGAGAGTTGTGGCATATTCGGAGCGTAAGCAAAAATCGTCCACTCAATGGTGTCATAAACAGAGCCGCCTGGACTGCGCAACTCTGCGCGCACGACGTGAGGGCCAGGCATGATCGGATTATCGTTGGGATAAGGAGTGGCACCAGCTTGCAAGAAGGTCTGCGTGAGACCGTTCACCGAACCGGTGTTAGAGGTAAAGGCCGAAGGAGAGCTCGCCACACCATCAAATGACCAGTAGAGACGCCATGCAGTTGGAGCTGGCGAAGTATCAACCACGTTCACTGCTAATTGAGTGGCAACCAGAGCGTTCGTTTGAATACTCGTTGATGTGCCAGCAAAACTCGAGAGTCCTGGATTGATCACAAGAGTAGGTGTTGGATTCGATGTCACTGTCAGTGCCCATTGAGCACTGGTGGCAAGTGTTGAACTTGGAATTGAATAGACTTCAGCAGCAAGCGTCCAAAGACCAGGCACTAAACCTAAACTTTGTGGCACGAGTCCATAAGTAGAGCTTGCAAGGTTGGTGTTCACTTGAATCGGCGCTGGTGGGAAACCTACACCAGATGGTGGATAGAGCATCCAGCGAACTTCAAAACCTTGGTTAAGTGGATTAGCAATTGTGACAGCAAAAGCTGTTGTCGCTGTTTGTGTTTGAGCAACTGTTACGTTTGAAACAATCGGAGAGCGTGTTGAAATAGAGAGACCGCTAGTTTGACCACCAGATGTGATCGGCACACATGAGCGAGAAGAAGAGTTGAAAACACTTCCTGAACTACACGCTTGTTCTTTGGCCGTTGGTAAACAGCCAGCTAAAAGCGTGGTCAAAATAAGCAGCACATATGTTTTTATATTCATGACTAAAATTCCCTTCTTAGTCCTCTACCTAGTTCTTTTCGGACAAAATCTGTAAGTCCTTACAAATCCATGTCCGATCAATTCCTTCTGCTATTGTCTCATTGGGCCGTTATAGGGGGTAAAATGATGTTAATTGCCCGTATTTATTAGAGTATTAAGCCTGTCTAAGGGTTTTTTGTTGAGCAGGTATGCCAGCAAAAATTACCACAAAGTTCATTTTTCTTCGTGTTTTCCGCTTGTTAAGCTTAGGGGGTGAACCTAGGAGGGTTTTATGAAAACGCTATGGAAAATGGTGAATGATTTGGCGGCGACAACGACGTCACAGGCACCACAAGGCAAGATCATCGCTCTGATGAATCAGAAAGGTGGTGTGGGCAAAACCACCATGGCGTTTAATATCGCCCACGCACTCACACGACAAAATAAACGTGTGCTCTGTGTGGATATGGATCCGCAATTTAATTTTTCCTCTCTCTTTGGTGTAACTCCCAGCGATCGTTTTCATATTCATCATCTCTTAGTGAATTCAGTGAAAGAGCTCAAAGCACTTCACTCACCGTGTTTGCTGGATGAAGTGATTGTCAGAACTAAAACGACAGATGGAACTCAGATTGATGTGCTTCCAGCAGGCCAAGAGCTCTCGGGTTTTGAACTGACTGTCGCGGGCATCAATGCTCCTCGCCAGCTCATTTTGAAAAAGTTCATTGAAAAAAATAATCTGCGCTCGATGTATGATGTGATTGTGATCGATGGTCCACCCACGCTTGGGCTTTTGGTGGTCAATATCTTGTGTGCTGTAGATGGCGTGCTTTATCCATTCGTGGCTGATTCATTCTCTCAGCAAGGTCTCAAGAATATTCAGCAAGTGTTAGAAGATATTCGTGAGATGGAAATCTGTGAGGTACCAAAAAACTTAGGTTATATCCCTAATCTTTTTGATCCACGCAGAAAACAAGTCAAAGCTGATCTTGAAAAGATCAACGCTGATTTAGGTACGGGACGGATGTTCGTGCCGTTTACTAACCGCGTGCAATTCACTAAAGCTCTAGCGGCCGGAAAATCGGTTTTTGATTTTAACAATGCCGAGTACAAAGAGATCCAAGAACAATTTTTAAGCATGGCCCAAAGCGTGCACGAGGAGCTTCACTCATGAAACAAAAAAATCCTCTTTACGTCGTCAAAGGGCAAAATGTGGAACAGGCAAAAAACTTTTTCGATATGCTGATCAAAAAACTGGAGCTTGAACCCGTTATCAATTTCTTGCAATCCATGATCACCATGCTGTTAGAGCAAGTGAAGAGCTATCCCACATTTGTGTTAGTTAAAAATATGATTGATCAGTGGATGGCTCAAGTCATGCCGATTCTGCAAACGCTCTCGGGGATGCTGCAGAAAGCTTAAGTCTTTAAGTATTCCATGATGGCGATGCTTGCCACAATCATGCCGCCCATTTTGAGAGTAAGGCGTGACTCCATTTCGCGTATTTCATGACGTAAACTTAGTTCTATCTCTTTCATATCAGAGCGCAGGCTTTGTTCCATTTCTTTCATATCAGAGCGCAGGCTTTGTTCCATTTCTTTCATATCAGAGCGCAGGCTTTGTTCCATTTCTTTCATGTCTGAGCGCAAAGCAAGTTCCATATTTTGCATATCAGTTCGCAGCGCATGTTCGCTGAATTTCAGATCATGTTTGGTGGCAAAATTATCATCCATCGTTTCAAGCACCATGTGGATTGTGGCTTCAGCTTCTGTTCGGCTAAAGCCTGCTGCTTCTAAATTCTGAGTATACTTGAGAGCGTTATACGTGGCCATAATTCCTCCTAAAGTGAATAGGAGCGCTCTCATGCAAAACCCGTGACGAATCGGAAAATTATAAATGGCGAAAATTAAAGAGTGAGTAAGTAGTGTGTCAGAAAAAAAAGGCAGGGGTATGGGTAAAAAACGGACGTCTAGCGTTTGCGCTTGAGTCCACGTGGAGCCGAGCCATCGATGCGCTCAGTAGATTCAAATTCGGCTGACTCTAACTCCTCGTCGGTATTCTCTTGAGGAGCTACGGCACGGGCCGCCTGATAATTCACTTCATCGGAGAAAAAACGCTCTTCTAAATTTTCTACTCCTGGCACCTGACTGGGTGCTGGGCCTGAGCGCTTATCGACTGGGGGGAGGCTGCCTTTTGACCACACGCGCGGTTTAGGTGCTGCGCTCATCATGAATTCGAGTTCTTCATTAAGTTCCATGGCGCGCTCTTCTGTTGAGTCTGCCAGGGCAGCTCCCGATAAAAATACGCTAAGAATGACTGGCCACATCGCCATAAAGCTCTCCCTATGTTAAGTATCGCCAGTAAGGAGCACAGAAGGCAATGGCCCCAGTAAATTTCACCCCCAAAGACTTTGAGCTAAAGAGCTATGATTACGAGCTCCCGGCAGAATTAATTGCTGAAAGACCCGCGCCAGGCCGCCTCAATTCCCGTCTCATGGTGATCGAGGGCGACAAAGTCCAGCATGCTTCCTTCAAAGATCTCATTTCATTTTTGCCTAAAAATGCCACCGTTGTGATGAATCAATCACGGGTTTTTCCTTGTCGCCTGGTGGGTGCCAAAACCACCGGTGGGGAAGTGGAGGCGTTCGTGCTCTCCCTGGCTCCTCGTGCGGGCCTTTATCAAGTGCTCTTGAGGGCGAGTGGGAAGCGCAAACTCAACGAAGATTTTCTTTTTGGAGATTTAAGGCTCACGCTCGAAGAAATAGGTGAGGAAGGAACATTTTGGGTTAAACCTAATTTGTCTCACCAAGATTTTTTAAATTTATTAGAGCGCGACGCCGGTATTCCCATTCCCCCTTATATCCGCAGTGGCAAAAGTGATGAGCAAGACAAGTCTGATTATCAAACAGTGTATGCCAAAGAGTCTGGCTCAGTGGCAGCACCGACGGCTGGTTTGCATTTTACGCCTGAACTCTTAGAAGAGTTAAAAAAGCACGGCCATGAAGTGGCCTTTGTCACTTTGCATGTGGGCCTGGGCACTTTTAAACCGGTGAAGTCGGAAGATATTCGCGATCATTCCATGCATGCTGAGCGCTTCTATGTCGAAACATCAGAAGCTCAGAAAATCCAAAAAAGTTTTGGCAATATCGTGGCGGTGGGTACGACAACACTTAGAGTTTTAGAGAGTTCTTGGACACCGGAAGGATTTAAGTTTCCCACCCAAGACAATCCTGGTGAGACACGCATTTTTCTTCATCCTGGTGTTGAGGTTAATAGCATTCAAGGGCTCATCACTAATTTCCATTTGCCTCAGAGCTCGCTTTTGATGTTAGTCAGTTGTTTGTTGGGTCGAGAGAAGACCTTGGAATTATATAAATTAGCGGTCAGAGAAAAATATCGCTTCTTCAGTTATGGGGATGCCATGCTGATTCGCCGCATGCTATAAATCGCCTCTATGTTCACCCTTGAAGCTACCTCGGGCCAGGCACGCGCTGGCACTATTAAAACCGCTCATGGCGAAATTAAAACACCGATCTTTATGCCGGTGGGAACTCGCGCATCAGTTAAAGGTTTGTGGCAAGAAGATCTCGACGAATTAGGCGCACAGATTATTCTCGGTAATACTTATCATTTATTTTTGCGTCCCGGTCATGAACTGATTGAGCGCATGGGTGGGCTGCATAAGTTTATGACGTGGAATAAACCGATTCTCACTGACTCGGGTGGCTACCAAGTTTTCTCACTCGCTGACTTGAATAAACTCACCGAAGAGGGTGTTACTTTTCAATCGCATATTGATGGCACCAAACATTTGCTCACGCCTGAGAAGTCCATGGAGATTCAACGCGCTCTTGGATCAGATATTGTTATGGCGTTTGATGAGTGCCCGAAGCTTCCGTCGACCCGCGAAGTCCTGCAGCGGAGTCTGCAGTTAACATACCGGTGGGCCAAGCGCTGCAAGACGGTGGAGCTCAAACCCCATCAGCATTTATTTGGTATTGTGCAGGGTGGTCTTGAACTCGATCTGCGCCGTGAGAGTTTACAAGGTTTAAAAGAACTCGATTTTCCCGGTTACGCTCTGGGAGGATTATCGGTCGGTGAAAAAAACGAGGAGATGGTGGAACTCTGCAAAGCCTTTGTGCCAGAGATGCCCGCAGATAAACCTCGCTATTTAATGGGCGTGGGAAAACCGATTGATGTTTTGAACGGAATTAAAGCAGGGCTGGATATGTTTGATTGTGTGTTACCCACACGCAATGCCCGCAACGGACAGTTTCTGACTCACGCGGGTCCGCTCAATATTAAGAAAGCGCGCTTTGTAGAAGACCCCTTACCACCTGATCCACAGTGTGATTGCCGTGTCTGCCGTCGCTATTCGCGCTCATATATACGTCATTTGTTTAATGTGGGTGAATATCTTGCAGGGCAGCTCATCACTTTTCATAATCTTTATTTTTATATGCAAATGGTAAAAAACGCGCGGACCGCAATAATCGCCGGAAATTTTGACGATTATTACCAGACGTTTTATAACCACTACACCTCAAACCAGTGGGAGTAACACATGGATTTTTTGATTTCTAACGCATACGCACAAACGGCTGCAGCACCTGCTCAAAGTCCTTTGATGTCGATGATTCCTTTCGTTCTCGTTTTCGTCGTCATGTATTTTTTCATGATTCGCCCACAGAAAAAGAAACTTCAAGAAGAGCAGAGCTTCTTGAGCAAGCTTGCTCACGGTGAAGAAGTTTTCACTAAGTCAGGCATCCTTGGAAAGATCACTGGCATCACTGAGAAAGTGGTGACTTTGGAGCTTGAAGGCGGCACAAAAATGAAAGTACTTAAGAGCCATATCGGTGGTTCTTCTAAGCTACTTCTCGCTGAAGGTACAAAGTAATGTTTGGCCTGGGGTTCGGTGAATTATTAGTCATTCTTTTGATTGCGCTGATTTTCATCGGCCCCAAAAAATTACCTGAACTCGCCAAGGGTTTAGGCAAAGGTCTCAGAGAATTTCAAAACGCGACTAAAGGTTTCTCTGAGCAGTTCGATCAAGCAAAGCGTGAGATCACTGACGCAGTTCACACTGAGCCGACAGTTGATCATACACCTGGGCACGTAGTGGAAACACATAGTGATGAAGGAGTCTCTGACTCACAGTCACATAACGATGACACCACGAAACCTCTCTCAAAACAGGGAATTTCCTAGCGAGGAAGGGCCTATTGATTTATCCTTTTCCCAGATAATTTTTTATTCTGGGAGTACGCATGGCCCGTAATTGGTGGATTCGCTTAGTTTTCTTCAAAATTCTTCTCGCTGTATCAGTGATCTCATTGGTTCCAAGCCTCACAGGCATGGATCCAAAAAAATGGATCATCGAAAAGAAAATCAATCTTGGACTCGATTTGCAGGGGGGCCTTTATATGGTTCTCGGCATCGACTTCAACAAAGTCTACCGAGATGAATTGATTACTTCAGTTCGAAAGGCCGATCCGTTTCTTCGTCAGGAAGGAGCGATGTCAGCGAGCTTTGGCGAGCTAGATGTGAAAGATCCTGCTGATCCTAAGCAGACATTGATCATTGAAGGGGACTACGCCACGGCGATTGATAAGCTTAAAGCTTACTACGGCTATTCTTTGCGTATCGTAAAGGAAGAAGGCCAGTCTGTGACTTTCGGTCTCTCGCGCGATTATTTGCGTGAAATGGAAGCCACCGCAGTTGAGCGTTCAATCGAAGTTATTCGTAACCGTATTGATGAATTCGGTGTGACTGAGCCAGAGATTATGTCACAAGGACAAGATCGCATTGTTGTTCAGCTTCCGGGTGTAAAAGACATCACACGCGCCAAAGATCTTATTGGTCGTACCGCTAAACTTGAATTCCGTTTTGTGAACAGCACTGTTCCGCAAGCTCAATTGGAAGAGTGGGTGGCAAAAGCCACAGCCGCTGGTGTGAAGTATGAAAAAGGCCAGCGCTTCTCTGAGTACACTGACAAGCTTAATGCTTACTTGAAAGACGATTTGCCGAAAGGCTTTTTGCTATTCTTCCAAAAAGAAACCAGCAAAGTCACCAATGAAATTACTCTCATGCAGCCGTATCTTTTGGAAGAGATCTCTCCATTGGGTGGCGATGCACTTCAAGAAGCGGTTGTGCGTATTGATCAGCAACAAAACCGTCCGTACGTTGGTATTGATTTCAAAGCTGACGGTGCACGCGTGTTCGAAGATATCACCGGCAAAAACGTTGGTCGCTTGATGGCGATTGTGCTTGATGGCAACGTCTTCTCAGCTCCCCAGATTAACGAGAAGATCGCAGGTGGCTCAGCGCAGATTACTCTTGGCGCTGGTGACTATAATTCACTCCTAGGTGAAGCTCGTGACTTGGCGCTCGTGCTTCGCGCTGGTGCTCTCCCAGTGGAGCTTGAATTCCAAGAACAACGTGTGGTGGGTCCATCTTTGGGTGCTGATGCTATTCAGAAAGCAGAAGTGGCCGGTTTGATTGGTGCTCTTCTGGTGTTTGTCTTTACTATCTTTTACTACAAAGTCGCTGGTCTCATTGCCTGTATTACGATTATCTCAAACGTCATCTTAGGTATGACTTGCTTGATGGCGCTGGGTGCAACACTGACGCTGCCTGGTATCGCCGGTATCGCGTTGACGATTGGTATGGCGGTCGACGGTAACATCATTATTTACGAGCGTATCAAAGAAGAGCTCGCCAAGGGTGTCGTTGCTAAAGAAGCTGTGGCGATTGGTTTCAACAAGGCCTTCTGGACAATTCTCGATGCCAACTTAACAACAGCACTCGCTGGTCTGTGTTTGTTGAACTTCGGAACGGGTCCAGTGCGCGGTTTTGCCGTGACACTTTTGATTGGTATCGCTTCAACTGTTTATACTTCTTATTTTGTGACTAAACTGATGTTTGACTGGTACGTGCGTAACAACCGTCAAACTGTCAGCATTTAAGGATGACTACTATGAGCAAAGCAAAAATGAATATTGATTATGTCAGCTTGTTTAAAATCTGTATCATCTCCTCGCTGGTGATGGTGGGGATTTTTCTCGCAGTCTTTTTTCAAAAAGGCCTTAACTACGGCGTAGATTTCCGAGGCGGTGCAGAGATTCAAGTGCGCTTTACGGATACACTGGATACTTCAGCTTTACGTCAGGCATTAGAAGCAGCTCAAGTGCCAATTTCCAGCCTGCAAGCGATTGGCGATGATAATCGTGAAGTTCTGTTAAAAGTTCAGAGTGATAAAGAGGATTTGAACAAAGCCTCGGCATCAGTTGGTACAGTTCTGGCGCAACAGTACGGCGAAGGTAAATTTGAAATTTTGAAAAATGATATCGTGGGTCCCAAAGCGGGTGCTCAGCTTCGTACTTCGGGCTTCCAGGCGATGGCCTGGGCGATGCTTGCCATTATGATCTACTTGGCGCTGCGCTTTGATTATAAGTACGCTCCGGGTG
The DNA here is from genome assembly GCA_044358855.1 of Bacteriovoracaceae bacterium. Lineage (GTDB taxonomy): Bacteria > Bdellovibrionota > Bacteriovoracia > Bacteriovoracales > Bacteriovoracaceae > UBA6144. Next base: position 10,463 of record JBIKNE010000007.1, read on the forward strand.
CGATTCTTGCGACTTTCCATGACGTTATTTTTATCGTCGGCGTTTTTGTTCTCACCCAAAAAGAGTTTTCTCTTCAAATCGTTGCCGCGCTCTTGGCGGTGATCGGTTATTCGGTGAACGATACGGTGGTCATTTATGACCGTGTCCGTGAACTTGAGAATGAACTACCAGGAACAGAAATGAAGACGATCATTAATCGTGCGATTAATGAAACCATGAGCCGTACCATCCTTACTACCGCTACAACCTTTATGGTCAGTATGGTGATGTGGTTGATGGGTGGCGGTGTCATTCAAGACTTCTTCTTCGCACTTTGTATCGGCTGTATCTCTGGAACGTATTCCACCATCTTCATTGCTTCTCCTGTGACGATCATGATTGATCGTATGAATCGCAAGAAAGAAGAGGTGAGTGTGCATTCAACTAAGTCGGCCGTACGCGGATGAAAACTTGGATTTGGATTTTGAGTTTATGCCTGTGGCTTCCACAGGCATGGGCACAAAAAGTACAAATCTTTGATGCGCCAGGTTCCGCACCTGGCTACGAGCCGGCCAAAACGCCGGCTCCGGTCAACATTCCACCTCAGCCTACGGAAGTGACTCAGGAGAGTGCCGCCACTCCAGATGCTTCTGTGGGCCTCGACGGAAGGCCGGTCGCTCAAAAGCCACCTGAACCGACTCAGCAAGAAAAAGATTTAGAAACGATCATGGAAGCTGTACGTAAAGGAACAACGATCGTTCAATTGATACGTGATCCGATTTTACGACCTAAGCTCGTGAGTGCTTATCAAAAGAATCCCCTGACAGACTTACCTGAGCCGCTCGTTCGTGCTTCAGTGATCGGCCAATTTTCTAAGAACGAAGTGGGGGCGTGGCTCATACAAAATGTGCCACCATTGCAAAACTTTTTGGTGGAATTCGTTCGTGATCCGGTAGCTCTCGGAACGATGCTGCGGATTCTGAATAAAACAGATGATCTTATGTTTTATGCCAACGTTTCGATTGTGCTTTTCTTTGTTATGTACTTTGTTCGACGCCAAGTCCTCTTCACCATGGAATCACGCTTTAAGCGTATCGTTGTTCGCTTAAGTTTTACGTTTATATTTTGGTTTGGTACCTACTGGGCGTATAGCGCTAAGTTCGGTGAATACCTCACACCCACATGGGAAATCTTCTCGAAACATTTCTTTTAAGGCGTCGTCGAGACGGGCACACATCCAAAGCGGCGATCGTGCGGAGTATAGGTGGTAGGAATACTGCTCGCGTCGGGAGTAGGTGTGCCGCCTGAGTCTTCAGAACATGTTCCTTGGCCCACTTGATCCGGTGTAATCACAGTATATTCTTTTTGATAGCTCTTTTTGACGTACGGTGAAACGAAGTCAAATGGATAATAAAACTTAATCGTGTTGTTACGAAGTGAACTCGGAGTAGTTGGCTGAGTTGGAATCTTGGTTGTAGGGTGGAGATAGAACCACGCACGCAAGAGATCAGCTTCGCGGGCGACGAGAATATCCTGTGGCAGACATTCCACTTCGCCTTCTTCGTTCACAAATGTCTCAGTCTGGCGTTTAGCAAGGTAAACACCTTCGGTATCAGCTTGAATCACATCACCAATCGCTTTGAGTGCCTTGTCGCCTGAATTGTAGTGGGCCTGTTTAGGACAGTAGGCGACGTTACCGGCGGCGACGTCATTTAAATAACTCATGTAAAAACCCAACGCCTGAACAGTAGAAGCGGTATTACCAACTTGGTTAATGGTGGGACCTGAGCTCATTTTAAGTTCAAAGAAGAGATTAGGTACGGCGGCAAAAGGAGCACCGTAATCAGCAGCTTTCTTGGCAATGATTTCGTTTACATCACGTTTGCCTGAAACATCGATATCAAAGAAGCGGATATCATCCCAGCTCCAGAGAGCATAGGCGCCTGGAGTCTCCTCTAAGCGCGGATAAGCGCTGCTGTCCTGTTGTCCATGAGTGGCGACATCGTGACAGAAAACATCACTCACACCATTTGGCACAGGCTCAGGGCGGAATTTTTCAATGAAGTTAAAATGCAAGCGCACGGCGTACTCATAGAAGACATCACCGTTATTTGAGTCCTGGAGAATTTTACGGTTAATACACGTGTAGCGACTGACCGGTTGAACAATCAAAGGACCCAAAGGAATTGTTCCTGAGCCCGCACTTGGTTTTCTTAATTGAATTGAATTTGATTTGGCCTTGGTGTTGTCTTCCGTTAAAGTCAAAATATAAGTCTTATCTTTTGCGAGTGCTGAGATATTGGCAGAGAAAGAATTTTTACCTGCAGGAATATTAAAAGTTATGACGGGCTCTTCACCTGATTCAGATTTTACAGAGAGATAACATTGAGGGTTGGTACTCGTTCCAATAGCAACCGTACACCAGTCAGAAACACTATTGAGTCCTAATGACAGCAGCTCATCACCGATTGTGAAGTTGAAATAAAGTGTGTCGAGACCTTGCGTTTGTTTGGTGGAACAGAAGTTAATACAAGTTGAACTTGAAATGATGACTGACTTTCCATTGTTACAGGCGCAGAAATCATTTTTAAAAAAGACAGCGCCATCAGGACG
>JBIKNE010000008.1:0-13018 GCA_044358855.1 Bacteriovoracaceae bacterium
GTTTTATCTCCACAAAAACCACCTTTACTATAGCATAGTATAATTATATTTCAATATAACTATAAGCCATTGAAAGTATGAACTAAGGCAAAATTACTTGTCAGATATTTTGAGGCTAATAGAGAGAAAAGTTCTGAATTGAATCAACTTTTCTTCTTTAATGAAATCCACAGTGTCTTTTGAACTTCAGCGATGGTGACCCCATCGCTGTTTTTAATTTCGACCGGCCAGATGCGCTCGGTTTTCCCGTTTGCTGCGACATCCGCTTTAATGCTCTCAACATCAGTATCTGAAATTCTAAATTCCGCACTGACTCTGCCTTTGCCGGGTTTTTTAAAGCGAATACTGGCGGCCTTATCCCACACCACATAATCACGGCCCAGAATCTCAAGAAGCATCAGCATGAACCACGGATCAGTCATGCTGTAGAGTGAGCCACCAAAATGCACTCCGACGTAATTGGTATTGAGTTTGGTGAGCGGCATCTCGACACGAATATATTTAAAATCCGGATCAAGTTTTTTTAGGCGAATCCCGGCCCCCAGATATGGAGGCCAGAGATTAATCGCTTTAAAGAGCAGATGCTTCGGAATTTTTTGCCAGTTCATTTTTTGTCTTCTTGGTTCAATCTCTCAGGTTCATTCCAAGAAATATTTGAACACAGAAGTACCTCAAAAGCACCCGCAAGTTAAAAAAGAAACTATCTCTGCAAAAACAACACCGTCCAGTAAGGAAGACCGCGGCCATCGATCGCGAGTCCTACACCGATATGGGTGTAGCGATAATCTTCGATTTGCGTGCGATGACTCCAAGAGTTCATCCAGCCGTTGAAGGCCTGATCGGCGTTTTGATGAAAGCGCGAAACGATTTCTCCGCAAGCGTTCCCTCGCCCTAATGCACGTCTGGCATTGAGACAGCGCTGAGACATACCGTCATGGCCGAAGCGACGGCGACCAAACGCCATGTCGTCAGTATGAATCTGTGCCTCAAGGGTGAGTGCTTCGTTGTATGAGAGTTTCGGTAAATTCAAGCGCGCACGATGATCATTTAATAAATAGACCATCTCTTCCACTGCGCCAGAGCGATCAGTGAGAGGATCGACGTAACGATCAACACCACCGCTGTCGTTGTCTTTCGACTTTGAACAGCTGGCGAGAATCAGCATCACGCAGATTAAAAACAGGTGTTTCATAAACACTCCTTTGTTGAGTGCTTCGAGACTAGAAAACACCTGCTGTGACTTCCACAAAAATAAACTTACAGCGCTAAGCGTTTAGAATTCTGCGTTTCTCGGTGTTCTTGGGAATGGGATGACGTCTCTTATATTCGTCATTCCAGTGATATACATCACCGCTCTTTCAAAACCTAACCCGAAGCCTGCATGTGGTGCCGAACCGAACCGGCGCAAATCGAGGTACCACCAGTAATCCTTTGGATTCAGGTGCGACTCTTCCATGCGCTTCAATAATTTCGCATGGTCATCTTCCCTCTGAGAACCACCAATAATCTCACCCACGCCTGGAACGAGGATGTCCATACAGCGAACGGTTTTCCCATCAGCGTTCAGTTTCATATAGAAAGATTTAATCTCTTTAGGATAATCCGTTACGACCGTGGGCTTTTTGAAATGCACTTCACACAAGTAGCGTTCGTGTTCAGTGGCAAGATCGCCTCCCCAATCAGGAGCAGCAAATTCAAACTTATGCCCTGAGCTTTGCGCTTTTTTCAAAATATCAATCGCTTCAGTGTAGGCCACGCGAGCAAAATCTGAGTTTGCGACGTGAGTAAGTGTCGCCAAAAGTTCTGGATTATTTTTCTGAGCAAGAACAGCGAGTTCGTCCGGACATTTCTCCATCGCCGTCTTAATCATGTACTGAATATAGTCTTGACCCAACTGAGCGACATCATCCAAGTCAGCAAAAGCGACTTCAGGTTCAATCATCCAGAATTCTGCTAAGTGGCGTGCAGTGTTGGAGTTCTCAGAACGAAAAGTTGGACCGAAGGTATAAATTTTCCCCAAAGCTAAAGCGTAAGCTTCACCTTCCAGCTGGCCTGAAACGTTGAGGAAAGTTTCTTTGGCGAAATAGTCTTTAGAAAAATCCACGGCACCTTTATCTGTTTTAGGAGCATCGTTGATCGGCAGAGTTGAAACGCGGAACATATCACCGGCACCTTCACAGTCACTCGCCGTGATAATCGGCGTGTGAAGATAGTAGAAACCACGGCCATCAAAAAAGTCATGAGTTGCTTTCGCGAGCACGTGACGAATACGGAAAACGGCGCCAAAGAGTTGGGTGCGAGCACGCAAATGAGCATTCTCACGCAAGAACTCAAGAGAGGTTTCTTTTTTCTGCAAAGGATACTCTTCAGGGACTGAGCATATGAGTTTGACCTCTTTGGCCTGCATTTCCACTGACTGGCCTTTACCTTGGCTAGCAACAATCAGACCTGTCACTTCAACTGATGAGTGCATGCCGATCTTAGTGATTTCTTCGTAGTCAGGGATAGTGGCATCAATGACAATCTGCAGATCTTTCTGGCTAGAACCATCGTTCACCACCATGAAAGAGAATTTTTTTGAATTACGAAGACTTTTCACCCAGCCTTTTACGGTGTGATTTTGATTCACAGGTGCAGTGGTGAGAAGAGTTTTAACAGCAGTAAAATTTTGCATCATAAATATCAGTCCTAGTTTTTTGAAAAAATTTGCTGAAGCACTTCTTGGGTTTGATGCCACTTAAGGCGCGGACCATATTGTCCTACTACTTTTGAAGCAGCGGCACTCGCGAGCTTTCCTGCCGAGGCATAGGTGTGACCGTGAGTGATGGCAAAGAGGAAAGCACCTGCGAACATGTCGCCCGCGCCATTGGTATCAACCGCTTTAACGGGAAATGATTCAATATCAATAAAAGTATCACCATCAAAAATAATCGCGCCATTTTCACCACGGGTGATAACAAATGTACGCGCCACTTTTTTCAAGGCCTCACGTGCTTCGAGTAAGTTTCTCGTGCCCGCAAAGGCGAGCGCCTCCTCTTCATTACTAAAAAGCAGATCGACACCTTTGGCACCCAGCATGTTTTTCATGCCATCGCCAAAAAATTGCACCATGGCCGGATCAGAAAATGTCAGAGCGGTTTTGACGCCATTTTTTTCGGCAAACTCGCGAGCCTTAATAGCAGCCGCTTGGCCCGTGGGAGAGGCCACTAAATAGCCTTCAATATAAAGATACTTTGAATCTTTCAGTGAACTCTCAACCAGCTCCGCTTCAGAGAAAGTCGAAGTGATTCCTAAGAATGTATTCATGGTGCGTTCAGCGTCTTTTGTGACCATCACTAAACATTTACCGGTCGTGCCAGCAGGACGCTTAATGCCTAAATTTGAATCTACCCCTGATTCTTTCAAATCATCGGCATAGAAATCACCGGTGGCATCGTTGGCGACTTTGCAGGAGTAAAAACATTTACCACCCATCTGGGCGACACCAATAACTGTATTAGCGGCCGAACCACCACATTGGCGCTTCAAAGGAGCATTGCCGAGAGCATTGAGCAGATAGTCTTGGCGGTCTTCTTCCACCAAAGTCATGCGGCCTTTTTCAATTTTGTGCTCGGCAAAGAAAGCATCTTGCACTTCAAATTCCATATCAACCAGTGCGTTGCCAATGCCGTAGACGTCATATTTTTTCATTTTCATTCTCCTCAAATGCCCGCTTATTCTAAAAGAAGTTTCAGGGCAAGTACACGTCCAAGCGCACTGCTTTCCCCTCTTGCTGAAAGCTCGGATTCGGCAGCAAGAGACCCGCCCCGGGAGGACGCTTAATGATCAGTCGTTTTTTATAAGACAAAAGTTCGCGTGCGACGGCTTCGGCGTCAGTGTCTTGACCCACCACCTCACGGAATATGCGCATTTCTTTGCGGGGCAGCGCCTTTTTATTGACCTCGGAGTACATCGGATCAAAGTAGATCACTTGCGCTTGGGCGGGTGCACTCTCCCTCTGAAAATCAATTGTCCAGCTCGCTTTCACTTCGTGTTGCCAGGCACTATAGGCCCGTAGCAGCATGAGAGCGGGTATAGGATGACGCTCCCAGGAAATAACCTCACAACCAAAGGCCAAGAGCTGCAAGGAATCTCCCGCCAGACCGCATGTGACGTCCCACACCACCGGCATTTGGTTATTTTTAGTGCCTAGGGCGCGATATAGCGGTTGTGAACGCAGTGACGTGAGGGATTTTTGCCATTGTTGGTAGTCTCGCTCCAAGTCAAGAATGACATTCTTCTCGAGAGGATCACTGGATTTAAGCTCCCAACCTCGCTCGGTAAGCTCGAGGACGTGGCCCAAACCGAGCAGAGTGAGCTGGCCCAATAAAGCTTGTTCTGTAGCTAATTCATGCTCTGATAACTTCACCAACATCAACCCTTAACAAATTGTCGACGAGAGCATTAAAATGGCGCATCTCGATTCGGTCACTTTTAGACTTATAGAAAACTACCAAGGAACTTCCATGGCGAACATCCCTTTAAATTACCAACCTGAAAAACTTGAACGTGAGATGAAGCCCTTTTATATCGGTGCCTCGGAAGCTGATATTCAGGCGATGCTCAAAGAATTAGGAATGAGTAAGCTCGAAGACCTCTACTCTCATATTAATCCAGCGCACTTGTTTAAAGGCCCGATCGCTCTGCCTAAACCGCTGCAGTACCAAGAGCTCGTGGATCACGTAAATACTTTGGCGCAAAAAAATAAACCACGCCCAAGCTTTATTAGCGATGGTCTGCCGAACTATAAGGCGCTCGATATCGTCGGCGACATTTGTTCGATCCGTGGCCTCACAACGGCCTACACTCCTTATCAGCCCGAGCGCTCACAAGGAACACTTCAGACCTTGTGGATCTATCAATCTTTGATCGGACAATTGACTGGCTTTGAAGCCGTCAACGCTTCTCTTTATGATCGCTCAACCTGTCTGTTTGAAGCTCTTCTGTGCGCTCAACGCTTAGTAAAAAATGCTAATACTGTTTTAGTATCTGAAGCCATCTATCCAGGCGATCTAGCGGTACTTGATACTCAAGCGAAAGAGACAACACTCAAGATCGAACGCATCCCTCTCGATCCTAAAACGGGCCGTACTGATATTGAGGCCCTCAAGAAAACTCTCAACTCTCGTAGCGACATCGCCGGGATCGCCTTCCCTCAGATCAACACGCTTGGAAACCTAGAAGATGTCGATGCCTTGACTGATTTGGCGTGGGAGAAAAATATAAAATCAATCGCCATGATTGATCCTATGCTTTTGGCCGCCAAAGCGCTGAAGCCACCGGTCGCTTTCGGTAAAAAAGGCGCTCACATGCTAGTCGCTGAAGGTCAGCACTTGGCCTTGGCCGCTAACTTCGGTGGACCGGGCCTTGGTATCTTTGCCATTCGCTACAATGACGAAGACAAAAACTCTATCCGCTCAACCGCTGGCCGTTATGTCGGTAAGGCCCTTGATTCCAAAGGCCGCGAGTGCAAGGCCCTCATTCTTTCAACACGTGAGCAACATATTCGTCGTGAGAAAGCGACATCTAATATTTGCTCGAATCAAAGTTTCATTTCATCTCTAGCAGGTGCATGCATGCTTGCTCGTGGTGATGAAGGTTTCACCAAGTCGGCCCTGACCGGCATGAATGGCATTCGCAAAATTGTCAAAGAAGTTACAAAAGGTGCCGGCGTTGAAGTGCGCTTCCCACAAACTCCAGTATGGAATGAAGTCACTTTAAAACTTCCCATTAAAACAACTGAGTTCTTAAAAATCGCTCGCGAAAAAGGTTTTCATGCTGGTGTTGATGTCAGCACACGCTTTAAAGCTTTAAATGAAAATCTATTGCTGTTGGCAGTAACTGATTTGCAAACTGACAAAGATATTCAAGGTCTGATTGAATTGTTCCACGCTCAATTTGGTAAGATCGGTTCGGGTAGTGAACTTATAGCTGTCCCTACCCATTACTTACGTACCGATTCGCCAGAAATTCCTAAGCTCGCCAGTAACGATGTTGTGAGCTACTACCAACGTTTGGGTTCACAAAATTTGAGTCCGGATGATGGCATCTATCCTCTGGGCTCATGTACTATGAAGTACAACCCTTATATCAATGACTACGCGGCAGGTTTACCGGGTATTACTGATTTGCATCCACAAGCTCCATTGGAAGATGCGCAAGGTAATCTCGAGCTTCTGTGGGAAATCCAAGAGCAATTTAAAGCGATCACCGGCCTTCCGGCGGTCACGACACAACCTCTCGCCGGTGCTCAAGGCGAACTCGTAGGCCTCAAGATGTTCCAAGCTTATCACCGCTCTCGTGGTGAAGGTGATAGCCGCGATATTATCATCATTCCTCGCTCGGCCCATGGAACTAATCCAGCAACAGCGACGATGGCGGGCTATGACACTTTCACTGTAGATGGTGTTCAGCACGGAATCGTTTTGGTGGATGCGCTTCCTTCGGGGGAAATGAATCTCGCGCAAATTAAAGAAGTGCTCGATAAGAACCCAGGACGCATTGCTGGTGTGATGGTCACCAATCCTAACACCGCAGGAATTTTTGAAACTAATTTTGCCTCAATGGCAGAACTGGTTCATCAGGCCGGAGGCCTTGTTTATATGGACGGCGCCAATATGAACGCTGTCGCTGGCATTGTGAACTTGAACGCTATTGGTGTGGACGCGGTTCATAACAATCTTCATAAGACGTGGACGATCCCTCATGGCGGCGGCGGACCAGGCGACGCCATGGTGGCGGTCTCTGAACGCTTGAAAGATTTTCTCCCAGGTGTACAAATTGAAAAGAAAGGTGATGGATCATTCGGAGTATTTACGGCAGCGAAGAGTTGCGGATCATTCCATCGTCACTGGGGCAACTTTGCTCACAAAGTTCGCGCCTACACTTATATCAAGGCACTGGGTGCTGAAGGTGTAACTAAGATGAGTGCCGTGGCGGTTCTTTCGGCACGTTACCTTTATCACAAACTTGCCAAAAGCTATCCGACGCTGCCGGATGCCACTGTTTCTGCTCCTCGTATGCATGAATTTATTCTGACCCTCTCACCTGAGACGTTTAAGAAAATCGAGGCGGCAGGAGTCATGAAGGCGCAAGCGATTGCTCGTATTGGTAAACTCTTTTTGGATTTCGGCTTCCATGCACCTACTGTTGCCTTCCCTGAGCAGTATGGACTGATGGTTGAGCCGACGGAATCATTTACTAAAGCAGAACTTGATCAATTTGCGGCGGTCGTTGAGAACATTTTGAAGCTCGTGAATACCAATCCGGAAGTCTTGCAGACTGTTCCTCACTTCACACCGATTGATCGCGTGGATGAAGTGACGGCCAACAAGAATCCGATTTTGACTGAGAAGATCACCGCCAAACTACCGGCGATTTTACCAGATCGAGTTGATGCAGCGAAACTGCGCCAGAGCACTTCCAGTGATCTTTGCGCCATGATTGTGGAAGCGCATAAAAAAGAAGTGAAGTAATTATGGCCTTTCTCCCTCGCTGTACGTTCGCCATTATTTCTCACCCGGATGCGGGTAAAACCACGATGACTGAAAAGTTATTATGGTTTGGTGGAGTCGTGCGCGAAGCGGGCATGGTGAAATCTAAAAGTGGCGACTTCGCAAAATCTGACTGGATGGAGCTAGAAAAGCAACGTGGTATCTCGATTACTTCATCGGTCATGAGTTTTGAATATAACGAACGCGCCCTTCATCTTCTCGATACTCCCGGCCACAAAGACTTCTCGGAAGACACTTACCGCACACTCACTGCCGTTGAATCTGTTTTGATGATGATCGACTCGGCCAAAGGTGTGGAAGAGCGAACCATTAAACTGATGGAAGTTTGTCGCATGCGTGCCACGCCGATTGTGACTTTCATGAACAAATTTGACCGTGAAGCGATGGATCCGTTTCAACTTATTGATGACGTGGAAAAGATCTTAGGCATTCAATGTGTGCCGATGACTTGGCCGGTTGGCTGCGGTGTGGATTTCCGTGGGGTCTACGATTTCAAAACCAAATCCATTCTCTCTTTTAAAGATGCCCGCGATCCTTTTACTCCGACATTTATCGATGCATCAGACCTCGATGCTCCTCATATCAAAGAATTTTTGGGTGAGCGCATTTTAAAGCAGTTCAAAGAAGAACTCGAAATGACCACCATCATGCCAGAGTTTGATACTGAGATGTATCTTGCAGGTAAAATGAGTCCGGTCTTTTTCGGTTCTGCCTTGAAAAACTTCGGTGTTAAAGAAACACTTGATCTTATCACTCAGATCGCTCCTACTCCGCGTGCTCGTGAAGCCATTCTCGCTCCTTATGATTCAAGCGCAGAAAAAGTCACCATCAGTCCTGACGATTCTGAATTCACCGCTTTTATTTTCAAAATCCAAGCGAATATGGATCCCAAACACCGCGACCGCATTACCTTCATGCGCGTGTGCTCAGGTAAATTCATGCGAGGAGATAAAATCTTCCACGTGCGCACCGGTAAAGAGATGCGTGTTTCGACACCCCTCATGTTCCAAGCACGCGATCGTGAAATTGTAGAAGACGCTTATCCAGGGGACATTATCGGTTTGCACGATACCGGCAAATACCAAATCGGCGATACCTTCACGATGGGTAAAAAGCATATCAAGTACACCGGCATTCCTAACTTTGCTCCCGAACTTTTCATGAAAGTGACGTGCCGTGATCCCATGCGTGCCAAACATTTAGAAAAGGGCCTGGCGCAACTTTCGGAAGAAGGCGCCACTCAGCTCTTTATCCGCAAAACCACCAACGAGAAAATGCTCGGCGCCGTTGGTGCTCTTCAGTTTGAAGTGGTGAAGTTTCGTTTGATGGAAGAATACAGTGTCGATGCCACCTACGAAGGTGTCTCATGGCAAGGAGTGCGCTGGCTTAAGTTTGAAACGCCAGAAGCGGAAGCTGACTTTGTTTCAAATTATAACTCATTCATTATGTATGACCGCGAAGATCGCGTTTGTTATGCAGTTCGAACTGAGTGGGATATGAAGCTTGCCCAAGAAAAGAATCCGAAAGTGAAGTTCTATAAGAATTCTGACTATATCGACTAAGGCGCAATATCTAAGAGCGCCTTAGTTAAGATTCCCGCATGACTCTCTTGCATTTCCACCACCGTATCCCCTCGACAAGGAAGCAAGCGTTGATCGGCCACTCCGGTCATGGGATAAATCCCAAAAAAGGAACAAGAGTGGTTATCTTTTGAGCAATCAGTATTGATCCAATGTCGACAGTAAGCTCTTTCATGAACGGGAGAGGTTGTCTTAAAAATTCCTCGCCCTACCGCCAAGGCCGTGTGTCCCACAAACATTGCAGCAAAAGGCGCAAACTTGGGAGCGCTATATCCAAATAATGGTGATGCCTCGGTATGAAGAAAAATTTGTGAATCTTGCGTTTTATCAATCCAACGATCAAGCGCCAATAGTCCCAATACACCACCGGCACTGTAGCCAACGATGATGATTTCTTTGGATAGATTTTCAATGCGTAATTGTTCAATGGTATCCAAGAGAGCTTGAACATTACGTTCGAGCTTTTTGCGCTTTGACCATTTAAAAAAATGCACCATACGGCCGGCTTCTTCTAAGCGCTGAAGCTCTCGCTCCCATTGATCGGCTTCTCCCGTGAGCTCCAACCCCTGCACGAAGAGAAAGACCGCTCCCTCCTGCTTTTTCATACTCACTAACCCTTCGGGAGCTTCCAAGAGAAACGCCGATGCTGACCCCATCGGAGTGAGCAAGAGGGCCCAAATGAGCAATAAAAGACGCATCTGGGAAGTGTAGAGGACTTAAGGATGAAGAGGGTGATGTGTGAAATTTCTATAGCAAAGGGCCCTCTAGAGAGGGCCCTTTAAGCAATTTAAGCGTTACGATTTAAGCAATTAAGATCTTCAAATGATGCCTTCAAACGCTTCACGAAGCTCTCTTCACCATGGCGCAGCCATACTCGAGGATCATAGTACTTCTTATTCGGAGCATCCGCCCCCTCTGGATTACCGAGCTGGCCTTGCAGATAAGCTTCTTTTGATTTGTAGAATCCACGTACGCCATCCCAGAAGGCCCACTGCAAATCGGTATCAAGATTCATCTTCACGGCACCGTACTCAATCGTTTCACGAATCTCTTCGCGCGTTGAACCTGAGCCGCCGTGGAAAACAAATGAGACTGCGTTGTGAGCGGTATTAAATTTCTTTTGAATGAAATCTTGTGAGTTCTTCAAGATGATCGGTGTGAGCTTCACGTTCCCTGGTTTATAAACACCATGAACGTTACCAAAACTCGCCGCCACGGTGAAATTCGCACCCACTTCACGAAGAGTGGCAAACGACTCGGCGACTTCTGAGGGCTGAGTGTAGAGTTTTGATGAATCAATTCCCGTATTATCCACACCATCTTCTTCGCCACCGGTCACACCTAACTCAATCTCGATACCAGTTTCAATCGCCTTCATGCGCTTGAAATATTTTGCCGAGATTTCCAAGTTTTCATGCAACGGCTCTTCTGAGAGATCAAGCATGTGAGAAGAAAAAAGAGGTGCTTTGTTTTGTTTGTAGTTGGCCTCGCCGGCCTCGAGCATATGGTCGATCCAAGGCAGAAGTTTTTTAGCCGCATGGTCAGTGTGCACGATGACTGGCACACCATAGTATTCCGCCATCAATTGAATGTGACGTGCGCCAGAGATAGCGCCAAGTGCCGCCGCTTTATCATTAGGAAGCTTCAAAGACTTACCAGCGAAGAATTGTCCGCCGCCGTTTGAGAATTGAATAATGACCGGAGAATTCACCGCTTTGGCCGTCTCAAGAACAGCGTTGATCGTGTTGGTGCCCGTGACATTGACCGCCGGAAGAGCAAATTTCGTTTCTTTGCAATGTTGGTAGAGATCTAAGAGCGCTTGGCCGTAAACCAAACCGGGTTTGAATTTCATAAATTCTCCTTATGCTTTTTGACGGATGCAGCGCCATTGTATGAGAATTGAGACACCCGTGGCAAAAGGAAAACCTGTGATCTCTCGAGACGATTTACTGAAGTATTTCCAGACCCTTCTGACCCCAGAAGTTTTTGATGATTACGCCCCTAATGGTTTGCAGATAGAGGGGAAAGAGCGCGTCAAAAAGATCGCTTTTGCCGTCTCCGCCACGCAAGACTCAATTCAGAAGGCACTCACTTGGGGCGCTGACGCTCTTGTGGTGCACCATGGCGTTTTCTGGAAGCACCAAGGCGCTCGCCCCCTCACGGGTCCGTGGGGAGAACGTGTCATGAGTGCCGTCCGTGCGGGACTAAATATTTATGCCTATCACCTACCGCTTGATGCTCATATGGAAGTTGGCAATGCCGCAAGCTTGGCCCAAGAGTTGAAACTCAACACAATCGCTCCTTTTGCCCCTTACAAAAAACAATTCTTAGGAGTGAGTGGAAAACTTGCTACTCCAATGAGTGCTCTTGAGTTCTCACATTATCTTGAAAAAATTCTCAATCACAAAATCCTGATGGCGGTCATGGACGAGCAGAAACCGATTCGCCATATTGGCATTGTGACAGGCGGCGCGAATAACGAATGGCCGGAAGCGATTAAAGCAGGACTTGATGCTTATCTCACCGGTGAAATTTCCGAATATAACTGGCACGATGCTCGTGAAGCTGGCATCGCTTATTATGCCGGCGGACATCACGCCACGGAAAAGTTTGGCCCGCAAAGTTTAATGAAGCGCTTGAAACGTGATCATAGCAATCTAGAGGTGGCCTTCTTTGATTCCGAAAATCCGGCCTAATTTAACTTCGCTTCTTCCCATCATGCTGGGACCATTACTCGCACTTTTTGTGTGGCTTGCCCCTCTTGGTATTCCAGTAGAAGCGCAGCGATGTGCCGGCATTATTGTTTGGGTGGCCTTATGGTGGCTTTCACCCATCATTCCACTGCATATCAGTGGCATCGTCGGAATTATTCTGGCGCATTTTTTTCAACTCGCGAGTTGGAAAGAATTACTGACGGCTTTTGCTGACCCGATTATTTTTTTATTCTTAGGTGGTTTTGTTTTAGCGCGAGCCGTGGAGTATCACCAGATTGATCGCTTGATGGTGCAAAAAACTATGAAGATCAAAGGCATCGCTGGCAATGCGCAGGCACTTTTTTTAGCACTGGTGGTTCTCACCGCACTGATGTCGGGCTTTCTTTCTAATACAGCGACCACTGCGCTGGTACTACCGATTGGACTTGAAATTCTCAAGCGCCACAGTCTTGATTTCAAAAGTTCCGGCAAATTAGTTTTGCTTTTAGCTGGGGCCGCCTCGATTGGTGGAACCATGACTCCCATCGGTTCACCCCCCAATATGATTGCTCTCGCATTGATGGAAAAAATCACCGGCACTCGTCCCGACTTTTTGACCTGGATGATTCATATGGTGCCACTGGCCCTCTGTATGTTGGCCGCCCTTATCTGGCTCTATCGTTCGGATTGGCGGGAACTGCCTCGCGTGGTGAAAATCGAAGAGACTGCTTTCTCTTTGAAATCTGAGCAGCGCTTTGTGCTGCTGATACTTATCACCACGGGGATTTTATGGGCCATTCCCGGTCTCTTCCCAATTATGGGACTGACTCAATTGGGAGTGTTTACGACAAAGCTCTTTCCCGAGTCTGTTGTAGCGGTTTTGGCCTTGATCGCCCTGGTTTTGTGGCCCACTCGCCAAGGCCCCTTGCTGCCTTGGTCAGAGGCGCAAAAAATCGATTGGGGCACACTTCTCCTTTTTGGTTCCGGACTAGCGATCGGTGAAATGGCCTTTAAATCAGGTCTGGCGCCATTGATAGGGTCAAAACTTGAAACCCTCGCCCATTTATCTCCTGAGGTTCTCTTGAGTTTGGCGGTCATTACCACGCTTTTCCTAACTGAAATTGCCAGTAATACCGCTACTGCGAATTTAATTGTACCGATCTTGCTCGCCAGCAGCAGTTTTGCTATGACC
>JBIKNE010000321.1:0-3560 GCA_044358855.1 Bacteriovoracaceae bacterium
TCAAATGTTTTTCCATCATTTGAAACCATGTTTACTAATTTCCCCAATACTATCTCGGGAACAAAAGCGACTCCAACTGCTGTAGATGAAGTCAATCGTTTGAAAAGTGTATTGGTTCCAAAGACCGCCTTGGATTACAAAGATAATGGAGCCTTCGCGACTATCTTTATCGATGATAGCCAATCTTTCGGTCAGGCGATCTCGGCTTCAGTTTTATTCGAGGGTCGAGTGATCTCACCTTCGGTCGGCCTTGCGGGTTGGGAATATAACAACAGCAACAATCGCATTTCTCCCGGAGAAATTATTGGTATCGGTCTTGATATGGTCAACCGCTCGAATGTTCCAATTGGTGGAGTAACAATCCTTGCGACACCTTGGGCGCATATGAAAGTCACAAATACTTCAAGTACTAATCCACGTGCTGTTCCATGTTCGATTAATGGTTTCCCAAGCACCAGTGAAGGTGCAGTGAATTGCACTGATGCTGAAATTTTACCAACCGACGGTGCACGTTTTAAAAAACCAACGGCTGGTAGCTACCCTGCTAAGGCCCTTCATCCGGTTTGTCTCGTGCAAACATCATCTAACAATGAAACTCGCTGGGTTTCACAAGATGAGTATAGAAGAAATACTTTGTTGCTCGAAGACAAAGACTGTTTAGGCTTCGGAACACCTGACTTCTCACCTGGCGAATGTTTAGCGCGTTTTGTTCCTGGCATGGAAATGGCTTTCATGGCGCAGATTGCACCACAAAAAAGTTATATCCAAACTCTAACTGAGCCCTACACCACTTTCAATGCTACCGCTCCGGCCAATCAAAGAATCCCTGCGAGCCAAATCCCAGGGCCCGCTTCTTCCAGCGTTTTACTGTTAGAGATGAACAAGTGGATTCCGCCTGGTACGACTTTTACTTGTCGCCTACGTGCTCAATTCACAAACTGCTCAGACTGTTTTGAATCTGCTCCTGGCCAGGACGAATACACGGATATCGAATACGCCGGTCACAAGCCATTCAAAGTGCTTGATCTCAGCTTCCTAGTGCTTGAATGAAAAAAGAGCGCATCTTCACTCTCATTCTTTCCGTAGCAGTGCTCATCATGGGAGCAGTCTATCTATGGCAACAAAATAAATCAGTAGAAGAACCCGTCGTTTTACAACCTACACCACCAACAGCTAAGCCGCCTGTTACCATTGTTAAGCCACAACCTCCCACTATCATCGCCCCTCCTCTCAAGAAGGGTTCTAGACCCTTTTACGGCTCTCTCCCGCAGGGAATCACTGATATCAGAAAGCTCCCCATGGCGAATAAACCAGTCAAGGAATGGCTGCCACGCCTTAAGGTGAATCTGCAAAAGCAAGGTGGAGATCGCCTCAAAGAATTAAAAATAATTCCTGAAGAGTCCTACGTGATTTCGGATGGTGGTGCTGGCCGCTATGTGGAAAGAGTGACAGTTAAACTGACGGCCAAAGATGGCGGTTATACGAGTTTTTTTGCTGAGGTGGATTCTGAGACGGGTTATGTTTTAAAAACGTGGGGAGTCGCCATTCAAGAGAAGACCCCCCATCGTCATTAATTCGCCGCTTTTTCTTTTAATTTCAAATCGAGCTCTTCAATAACTTTCGGATCAATCTTTGGCACTAATCCTTCTGGAGCCACGGTAAGCTTAAAGCCATTCTTAAATACACTCTTCAAAGTTTCTACATCGCCGCGATAAATCTTGCCGACAATTTCATCTTTTGAATCGAGACCAAAATACGTCAGAATTTTTTGTGACAATCCTGGGACATAAGGAGCGAGTAGCACTCCGAGTGCCAACGTATAAGCAGAGGCCGTCGCAATCGTTTCAGCGGCGGCGGCTTGATCAGTTTTAAACTGCGTCCAAGGAGCTTTCTCCGTGATGAACAAGTTCACTTGCGCACCTAATTCCATGATGTGCTCTTGGCCGCGCTTAATTTGATGATTATCCAACAGCTCATGCTGAGCTTTAATGAATTTTGAAAGCTCTGCATCTCTGCCCTCTTTTACAAAGGCATCAAAGCTTGTCGCTGGAATTCCTTCTGGCCACTTGCTCGCTAAAAACTTCATGGCACGATTAACATAGTTACCCAAATTATTGGCGAGCTCAGAATTAATTTTGAGTTCAAAGCCTTTCCAAGTGAAACTCGAATCAGACGTTTCTGGAATGAGAGATGTGAGATAAAAGCGCAGAGCATCTACCCCAAACATCTTGATCGCTTCGTCAGCGTCAACGTACCAGCCCTTCGATTTTGAAAACTGCTTGCCTTCCAGATTCACATACTGATTGGCAGGAAGCTCTGTCACTGGTTTTACAAAACCTGTTCCCATGCTCATCACAGGAAAAATAATCGAGTGGAAAATGATATTGTCTTTGCCAATGAAGTTGGTGATGACGGTATCAGCACTTCCCCACCAGTCTTTGATGTAGTCTTCTTTTGAGCCAGTTGTCTCTAACCATTTTTTTGTATTACTGACATAACCAATCGGTGCATCAAACCACACATAGAGCTTTTTACCTTTGGCTTCAGGCAAGGGGACATCAATTCCCCAATCCAAATCGCGAGTAATAGCCCGATCAACTAATTCATCTTTTGAAAGTGATTCCACAAAAGGAACAACTGACTTGCGCCAGTTTTGTTTGGTCTTAAACCAGTCTTTAAATTTTTCGTGATATTTAGATAGGAGCAAATACCACTGGAACGAATCCACGGCTTTGACGTTTTTGCTATTGCAGAATTTGCACACGGGATTTTTTAGTTTGAGAGGCTCGATCCATGTGCCGCAGTTTGGACATTCATCACCACGTGCTTCTTTGTAGTCACATACATAACACTCCCCTTCGACAAAGCGATCAGGCAACATGTTGTGACAATCTTGGCACTGCAGTTGTTTTTCAGCGCGCTTTTCAATCAAACCTTTTTCATTCAGGTTATGAAACCATTTGAGCGTTTCTTCGCGATGATAATCACTGGAAGTTTGGCCAAAAAAATCAAATTGGATGTCATAGCGATCAAACAGCTCTTTATGGGTTTTATGCCAGTCATTGACGTAATCTTGGTATTTACGTCCCGCTTTCTGGGCATTTTGCATAATCGCCACGCCATGCTCATCTGAGCCAGAAATATGCACAGCGCGCTCACCTTTGAGCTTTTTGTGTCGAGTGAAGATATCCGCTGGTAAATACACACCAGCAATATGTCCAAAATGAAGTGGTCCGTTGGCGTAGGGTAAAGCAGAGGTATTGAGATATTTCATAGGCCATTATTCTAGCCCATGATGCGCTGAATTGTCCTCGGAAGTTTTTGACGGGGTGCAATCACTTTTCTATTCTAAGCCCCTCTATGATTTCCCTCAATGGACTTAATCCCGAGCAACGCCAGGCCGCTGAAACAGTGGATGGCCCTGTGCTTATTTTGGCCGGTGCCGGCTCGGGCAAAACACGCTCTGTGACCTATCGCGTGGCCCATATGTTGGAAAATCTCCACATTCCAGGCCATCAAATTCTAGCCGTGAGTTTTACCAATAAGGCTGCCACTGAGAT
>JBIKNE010000322.1:0-3559 GCA_044358855.1 Bacteriovoracaceae bacterium
TTCATTGATCTAAGTGGTTTAAATTTTCGCTTTGGTTATTCGCTGGGAAGTTATCCAATGGTCAGACCTATGAATGGTAACTTACAAGAAGGCTGTATTCTAAAAATCACAATTCCAGCTCATTCAAATCTCAGTTTACAGCTGAATTAGGTCTCTTGTAGAGCAGGTTTTTCAGTCCCCTGAGCATTTTTGATTTTTCTAATTACAGAGCGAACTTTAAAATTCTGCATCCAATCTTCAAGTCTAAATTTTGCTCCAAAGCCTGCTTGTCCTTTAATGGTATGTTTATTCATAACCTCAAGGGTGACATCTAGGTTTTGACCAAAAATATTCAAATTCATTTTTAGCGTATCACCGACTTTGACGTGGACTGAATCTTCAATAAAGACACCAGATTTTGAAATATTGAGTATTCGTCCGGTGAATGTCAGATCACCTCGACTTAGAAAACAAGGCAACAGCACGTTGTAGCGCTTCATCGGTTCCCACCAACGCACACGTGAGTCGAAAAATGGTTTTCTAGTGCCAGGTAATAAGAAGTACATGAACACCATCAGCGAACAAACCGTCAGTGCGTAGTTATAGAAGAAGGGCGAATCGCTGTTGTATGGCCAGGTGTATTCTTCGTAAGTAATGATGGAATAAATGATATAGGCCAACACACCCATGAAAGCGTAGTAGTTAAATTTGCGAAGCTTCATGATGAGAAGTCCCGCTATTGGAAATACGAGCCAAAAGTCGATTACCTCTAAAAAGGATTCGCGCGCACTGAGGTTTTTAATAATGAGGACAAAATCGAAGTGGGTGATGGCGCGAAAGTAGAGTACTTTAATGAGCGGCTCTACCAAACAGAGGATTGAAATCAACGTGAAGATGAAGGGCTTTTTTCTCATGCAGTTATTGTATGCGAGAGGGGCGAAATGACAAAAGCGAGGCCTAAGTGCTTGTTTTTTCGAGAGGTGTGGAGACAATAAACTGAGAAAAGTTGCCCACTTATCGTTTCGTGGGCAACTTTGGACAAAGTTACTGAAGAGCCGCGCTTAATACGCCATTTTTTGAACTAATTGTCATAAGTGTGCGGAAGGCACCAAAGCTAATCGGATTTTTCATCGTTAATTCACTCGAAGTGAAGATAACTTTTTTGATCAAAAAAGCATCAACTGAAACTTTGACTGAGTCGCCATTCGAAAGCTGCACAAGCTCTGCTTCGTTCAACAGATCACTCAGTGCAATCTCGGTACTGATTCGTGATGAAGCATTTTCCATATTGATGGTAGCAACAATTTTGTAAACTCCATCACGCATAAAGCGCAATTCAGCTGTTTCAGTTGAAATGCTTGCAGTCGAGATTCCACGATTTAGAGAGTAAATCATTTGTTCAAATGTTTCGCTAAAGCCAATCGCCTTAAATCCAATTTCTCCACCAAATTCACCACAAGTGAAGAATTCGGCATTGTAACTGAGCTTAAGAGTTTCATTTTCGAGAGAGACGTTTTGTTTTGAGAGACGGTAAGCACCATTCACTTGTCTCACGATATCTTGCTTGGTTTTGCAAATTGCAGTTGTGCCATCAAGAACTTTGATCAAGCGAGAAGGAACTTCTGCTAGTGTGTGGAAACTTAAAAGTAGGGAAGCTAAAGCAATAAATTTCATAAAATTCCTGGAGTGAGATTAATTAAATGCACATTAGACGATCAAGCATCAGTCAGAAGCTAAAAGCTCTAGCTTTTGTCAGTTTTACACGACCTGTGAAGCCAAACAGTGAGTCATTTCATTTTTTTTGTGCCCGGCCCTGGTGGAGCTGATTATCTTTAAAAATATAGCTATTAAATTTTAGGAGGATCTATGAAACTCTTACTTGCCCTCGCATTCTTGGCGTCAGTCGGTGTGGCCTCTGCTAATGAAACACAAAATGAAGAAAATGATCTGAAGTGGCGTCGTCGCTGCGAATGTTCGGTAACTGATACGGACCGTGGCCACTATTATGGTTCAAGTAATCGTTCTGCGGAAGATGCCACAGAAAGAGCTTTCCGGGACTGTTACAGTCGCACCCAAAGCCCGGGCACTTGTGAAGTTGCCAACTATGATTTTTGCGGTTGCCGCTATTAATTAATGTGATTCTGGTGGGTTATCTGCTTAGACAGATAGCCCACACAAATGCGAATCCTAGGCAAAACGCGTTAACCCTGCTACGTTTGGGGTTCACTTTTTGCTAGGAAGTCACGTGGAAATCAATACGACTGATGTCATATCGCCCTCTCGTATCCCTCTCACTGAAATGAATGAAACTAAACCTACCAAAGGACCTGAGCTGCGCTCTGTTTCTTGGTATCAAACGGATTTACGTAAGCATTTGCCGGAAGAAATCTTTTTAAGAACTCCATCACGCGCTCTTTGGGCCTTTGTCTTGATTCCAGTTTCAGTCATGTCACTTTATTTGATTATGACGGCTGGACTTCCTTGGTATGCCAAACTTTTCTTTGCTATCGTGGCGGGCCAATGTCATGTGGCGATGAGTTTTCTTGCTCATGAAGCGCTTCATGGCTCGATTGTGAAGCAGAAATGGTTACAAGATATCATTGGTTTCTTTGGCTTTGCTCCTTACTTCATTTCTCCGACCTACTGGCGTTTTTGGCACAACAATCTTCATCACGGCAATACTCAGCTTTTATACAAAGATCCAGATGCCTTTCCGACCATTAGTGTTTATAAGCGCTCACGCTTTATGCGCACAATTTTTCCTCTCACTCCAGGAAGTGGTACCAAAATTAGTTTGCTCTATTTCTGTTATTGGTTCCCGCTTCAAGCGGTCTTGAATCAAGTCAGCTTCCGTTTTGGTAACAAAATGTGGGAGAAAATGGATCACAAGCGCGTGACTGTTGAATTCGCTATGATTTGTGTGATGATGGCGAGCTATGTTTGGTTTGTTGGACTAAACGATATCTTGTTTTTGATCGTGATTCCGTTCATGTCACAAAACTACACCAACATGAGTTACGTAGCGACTAATCACAATCTCTCTCCGTACACGAAAGTGAATGATCCACTGGTTAATTCACTTACAGTGACTAACAATAAGTTCCTTGAGTTCATTCATTTGAACTTTGGTTACCACACGGAACACCACATCTTTCCAAGACTCTCAGGCCGTCATGCGAAGAAGGTTCATGCTAAAATGCGTGAGCTTTACCCGGATCGCTTCCAAGTGATGAGTAAGTTCAAAGCGCTTAAGCTTTTGTACAAGACTCCACGTATCTATAAGAGCTCTACTGAGTTGATTCACCCGAAGACTTTGAAAGTCCACCCAACCATTTAATGGTTCTCTATCTTTATTCATCGACAGCCCCACTTGAACTTGAAGTTCAGGTGGAGCTGTTTCGTAAAGAATTTGAAACCATCCTGGGTGATCTTTTCAGTGACATCGAATTAACCCGCTATGAGCGTTTCTTAGATGAATTAGCCACAGTTGATGTGCAGCCAATCCTGGCAGAAATCTCATTTGATGATTTTTATGCTCCGGAAGACATGCGCGAGTCATTTGAAAAAATGCGCAGTGTGA
>JBIKNE010000323.1:0-3552 GCA_044358855.1 Bacteriovoracaceae bacterium
GGCCTGATTAACTACACGAGGAATGAGGTTTTGATCCCCTGGCCCCCAAATAAGATGAGGACGAAGTGCCACAGTATAAAAATCAGCACTGTTGGCCGCTAAAACTAATTTTTCAGCGGCGGCCTTGGTGCGAGGATAGTGTGCCAAATGCTTCTCAGGATATGGAAGAGTTTCGTCGGCGCCTTGATGGCCACCTCGACCAAAGACACTACTAGGAGAACTAGTATAGACAAACTTTTTGACACCAAATTTTTTGGCGATCTCAAGTAAGTTTTGGGTTCCCTGAATATTGATACGATCAAAAACTTCGCGTTTCCCCCACATCCCAACTAAAGATGCCACATGAATAACAGCATCAAAGCCTTGCGAAAGCGCATGCTCTACATCAGCAGCATGAGTGATATCGCCACGAATGGTTGGGACACCCATCTCTTCCAGGTGATCGTAGTTGTGACGAGAAAAATTAGTAACAAGGTAGGTTGGATTTTTGAGCAACTCTTTAACAATCCATGTTCCTAAAAAGCCTCCTCCACCTGTAACGAGAATTTTCATCGATGTGCCTCTTGGATTTGACGACCTAGTGCCTCACGATCAATTTTTATATTATGACGAACATCCACAGGGAAATCCGCATGAACAAAAAAATCTTGAATCTCTTTAGCATACTCCGATTGCTGGCCTAACGCCCTTAACTCCGCTTTTATTTTATTCTCGTCTGTTGGTGATTTAAGTTCCACAACGATTGAAGGACGTTTTTTATAGTGCACCAGCGCACTTCGCAAGACTAAGGGATGCTGATTAAAAATAGCTTCTACTTGGATGGGGTAAAAACCATTCACCACATGATTCTTGCGTCCACAAAACCATACGCGACCATCGGCATCTTTATAACCGACATCACCCATACAGTGAGCTAGACCTTCGGGTGTCGTAATTTTCGCTAAACGAGTGGCCTCATCTCTTTCAAAATATCCTGGTGTTACGGTTGGGCCTCTGACGACAATTTCACCAATCTCACCAGTTGGTAGTTCAGTTATTTCAGACTTAGGAATATCCGAAGCCTTAATAATGAAAACTTCATTTGGAGACGAGGCCTTGCCAATACAAACTCCTGCCCCTTTTTTGGTTTTCTCCCAGGTCTCACTTAAAATTTCTTTTCCACTGATACAACTCACCGGCAGACATTCCGTCGCACCATAAGGTGTATAGGTCGTTCCTTCAGTGAGTATCGGGGCCCACATCTCATGAATCTCTCCGCGCACCGGTGCTCCGAACATGACGACATACTTTAATTTTGGCAGAGTAATTTTTTGCTCACGACAAAAGCGCCCCACTCGCTCCCATATCGCCGGTGAACCGGCGGCAAAACTAATATTTTGCTCTAAAAGAGTTCGCACCAGCTTTGCCGGATCACAAAGAGCAGGCCTTGTCGGATCCATATCAGGAATCACACTGGTCATACCCATCGCTAAAGTGAAAAGTGCGAAAAGTGGAAAACCCGGCATATCGATTTCGTTTTCATTGAGTGAAAACAAATCTCTCAGCATTTCAGTTTGGGCGCGCAAGATGCCATGGGTAGTGACCACGCCTTTCGGCGTTCCGGTCCCGCCTGAAGTGAAAAGAATGGCAGCAGGATCAGTGTCTTTGGCATCATAGAGCGAAATATCCGCCGGATAAGCATCCAGCTTATTAAACAGATGAGGGGCCAGTAGAATATTTTTTTCAGTTGAGAAGGCCCACTTCACCGACGAGAAAGTCGGCAGGAAAATTCGGCGCAACAAATGCACGACATTGACACCGATCAATCCAACCGGTCGCACTTCTTTAATAGCACGCAGAAGATTTTTTCGGCCCATGCCCGGATCAATCAACACCGGCACAGCACCCAACTTAAAAAGGGCAAAAGTGATCACTGAAAAATCGAGACTGGGTCGAACAAACAATAAAACACGATCGCCAACTTTGACTCCCTTGCGCGAAAATCTGGCAGCGATTTGCTGTGAACGACGCTCAAATTGAGCAAAAGTGTAGAAGGGATAAGTATTTCCTTGTCCCCCGGCCACCGTCATGACGACCGCTTTTTTATCGGGGTGGCGCTCAGCTTGCTCTTGAATCAGGCGAGCGATATTCACCGCGTTCTCCCGATGAAATTCACCATGCTCTCAATCGCCTTCTTCGGGGCATCTTCTAAAACATAGTGGCCAGCATCGGCGATCCAGTGGGCCTCGGCATCCGGATAAATGGAGAGCCATCTTTCAAAAAATCCACGATTAAAACAGAAATCTTTTCCGCCCCAAACAATCAATTTTGGCACGGTGACTTTAGGCAAATCATTTTCAATTTTTTGTAAGGTCTTCCAGCTTGGATGTTTGTTATCTAGTGGGATATCTTGCACAAAACGCGACACTGCCACACGGTTTTCCCAAGAGTCATAGGGCGCAAGATAGGCCTTTTTTACTTCCGAGCTTAAGCCTCGCTTAGAGGCCATAAAAGTGGCAGGCCAGGCGAAACCGTTAAGGCCTCGCACTAAAAATTCACCAAAGCGGCCGGCCTTGCATAGGGCAATACGCTTAGGAATGTCTTCACTTAAAAACGCAGCCGTATTTAAAACGATCACTCGTTTAATCAAATGCGGGTGGCGTGTGGCAAAACCCATCCCGATCGCTCCACCCCAGTCATGCACCACCAGCGTGATATCTTTGAGCTGTAAGAAGCTCACGAGCTTTTCGAGATTCTGAATGTGATTCTCGAGTGTGTACTCATAGTCTTGCGGCTTGTCTGAAAAACCACAGCCCATATGATCAGGAACGACACAGCGAAAATGCCCGCTGAAGGCCTTGATGAGATGGCGATAATAAAATGACCAGGTGGGATTACCATGCACCATCAGCATGGCAGGTCCATCGCCCTCATCGACATAATTCAAATTTAATCCTGAGAGCCCCAGGAAATGATGGCGCCAAGGATAGAGTTCGGTTGAAACTTTCATGTCATCTCCATAGCGAGCATAGTTGAAACAAGACCTGAACCAATTCCTGTCAAGGCCACACGATCGCCTGTATTGAGTAATCCCGCCTCATGCGCTTTTGAGAAAGTCAGCGGAAGTGCGGCCGAACCGGTGTTACCGAATTGATCAAAAGTTACGTAATCAGGAATATTTGTGGCGGCGAGTGCTTCCAGAAAGCCACGTCGATGAGTGGAACCCACTTGATGAGGAATAATTTTATCCGCACGTGGGAATTCTAAAAGATACTGCTGCCAAGTTTTTTGCGCCAAGGCCACACCACGTTTCATCAATTCTTCCGAATCAGTTTCCATGACAAGCTCGTCAAGATTACCTGAGCCCTGACAAAGTTCGACGGCACTGGAATCGGTGAGACTGACCCCACCCAAAATCTTAGGCGCGCTCACGGCAAGACTTTCATGAGTCAATAGCCAAGCAACCCCTGCTGAACCAATGGTGAGTGAGGCGATATATTTTTTTATCGATTGACGAGTGATTGAAGGATCATCTTTTAAAATCTCAAGCGTGCGCAAAAGCAGAGGACCAGA
>JBIKNE010000324.1:0-3548 GCA_044358855.1 Bacteriovoracaceae bacterium
TCCTGGAGCTGAAGCATATCAATGACCTGGTTAGCTTTTTTCACTTCTTTGTTCATCTGCGAATTCATGCTCGCAAGAAACATCGCACCGGCCGTAGCAAAGCCAATGCTCATCATAATTTCAATTAATGAAAAACCCTTCTCTGCAGAATCACGAAGCTTCAAATACACCTCAATCCTAAAATTTCAATTTTATATCCATTATACTTTTAAGCATTTTAACGTGATCTAAATTTACTGTTCCAAATGAACAAAGGGAGATTAAATAGAATATGTGTTCATGACTGATGGTTTCGGTCGGAGAATACAATTGAAGCGACATTTAAACCGCAATTTTATAAATTAGAAAAAATTTTCATTTTAGGGTCCTAGATGCGCCTTGTATTTTTATCATGTGATTCTCTCGATGGATTCGTCGTGGATGAAGACATCGTCGTTAAGGAATTAGAGTCACAGGGTCACACTGTCACAACTCTTTCTTGGCGAGCCGACGTTGATTGGTCAGCCTTTGACTGTGCCATCATTCGCACCACTTGGGACTACATGGAGTGCCCTGAAGAGTTTTTTCTGAAATTAGAAATGATCTCTCGGAAAACAAAACTCATGAATAGTCTTTCAACCGTGAAGTGGAACATTCATAAGGGCTACCTTAAAACGTTTCAAGAAAAAGGCGTTACCATCGTGCCGACTTTTTTCTTTAAAGACACTAAAGCGCTTATTCTCCCGGAAGACTGGAACTATGAAAGAGTTGTGGTAAAACCGTCAATTTCAGCTGGCTCTTTCAAAACCTTTGTTTACGAAATTAAAGATATTAATTCAGGAAGATACCGAGAAGCCCTTCATCCAGGAGACTGGATGTGCCAACCTTTTCTTCCACAGATTAAAGATGGTGAAACCAGTCTTATCTATTTTAATAAAGTTTTTAGTCACGCACTTCTTAAGGTTCCAAAGACGGGCGAATTCCGCGTCCAAGAAGAGTTTGGTGGCGACATCATTCCTCTCGTGCCTACTGTCGAACTACTCGATATAGGAGATAAAATCATCAGTCTAGTCCAAGAGGATCTTCTCTATGCCCGCGTAGATCTCATTCCATTCAATGGGCATTACGCTTTAATGGAAATCGAGCTCATTGAACCTGCACTCTATTTTCGTACAAACAAAAACGCTTCTATGAACTTTATCAAGGCCCTACTCAATAAATCTTCGTCAGCTCAGAAAAGCTAAAATAGCACCTTAATGATGAGCTGGGGCCGTCGCATCTGGATCAAGTGGATGCATGTCGACTTCTTCATCCAATAAATGAGCCAGATAAAAACCAAGCTTCTCAATCGAGAGTCTGGTGGTTTCATCCTTTAGGATGTCTTCATCATCAAACGCCTTGTCTGCCATCGCGACACAAACATGCTTAGGGAGAACGTGCACATGGATATTCTCTAGCATAGATTTGGCATGCACCAAGCCTCGGGCCCCTCCAAGATGACCGGGAGAGGCACTCATTAGGGCGGCAGTTTTATTTTTAAAGCAAGACAGTGGAGCATCTTCATCCTCCGTCGGGCGGCTTACCCAATCGATGACATTTTTAAATACTCCCGACATCGAGCTGTTGTATTCGGGGAGAGCAAGCAGTAATCCATGATTGGAGAGAAACAATTCTTTGAGCTTTAGAGCATTTTTTGGAATACCTTCACGATGTTCGAGGTCACCGTCGTAGATAGGTAGATCATAATCAGAAAGCTCAATCACCGTCACTTCGGCGCCACCATTTTTAGCACCCATGACTGCTGCCTTCAGAATCTTCTTATTGAACGAATCCGAGCGTGTGCTGCCTGAAAAAGCTAAGATGTTGGCCATAGAATCTCCCGTCTTAAGATTACTGATTGAAAGCAATCTAGCGGCTATACGAGAAAATATATGCTGGGGATTGTGCAGGTCGTTTGTGAAATAGAACACAAATTGGACTTATCCCCTAGAAACGAGATTCTAGGGGATAGAATTTTATTTAGAGTCCGGCCTTATTCAAAACAGTTTTACCTGCTTCAGTATTTTTAAAACCTTCAATCATCGCGCCCAACTGAGTGCCACCTTTTGAAGTAAACAATTCGCCAATACTTTGAATTCCAGCATCAACCGAACCAGTATTCGCAATAACCTTGATATCGGCTTGAGCAATAGCGCTGGCCTGTGCAATGCCTACTTCTTTATCAGCTTTTACCCTCTCAAGAGTAATCAGATATTCTTGATAAGCCTTATTTTCACCAATCTCTTTAGCAAGAGTAGTCTGTGCTTCAACCGGAGCAAGTAACATGGCTTTCTCTGAAATAGCTTGGGCGAGACCCTCGGCCTCCAAACCTTTTGCGTTCTTCTCTTTGATTTCTAAATCACCTTCTGCTGTTTTCTTCTTAACCACGAGAGATGCATCGGCTTCTTTGGTTCTAACCTGGAACTCTTGATCTGCCATAATGAGGTTGAATTCTTTATTTTTATTCGCCTCAATGACTGCGACATCTTTTTGTCTGTTAGCCTCAATCATCGCAACTTCTTTAAGGCGATTAGAGTTAACGATCGCTACGTCCTTCTCAATCTCAGCGGTTTTCGTAGAAGAAATTCTTTTTACTTCCATCTCACGCTCAGTCGTGAGCTTGGTTTGCTCAATAACGTTTTGTTTTTTTGTTTCTTGAGCAATTTCAACTTTCTGTTGAGCTTCAACAGTACGTAGACCAACCTGCTGCTGAGCTTCTTGTTCCTGTAGCTGTACTTCGCGGGTAGCTTCGATCTCAGCAATCTGAGCGAGCTTTTGGTTTTTTGCTACTTCAGTACGTGATTCCATCTCGATATGAGATTTCTTTTTCGCCATGATGTTATGAATAACCTCAGACTTCGGGGCATCTTTAATATCCATCAATTCGATGTTCTTAACGGCTTCAACACCCCAGGCCTTCAATTGTTCTACAACTTCAGACGTGAACTTCTGCCCGAAGACCGAACGCTCTTCCATAATTTCTTCAATCGCAGATTTTGCGAGAATAGAACGAACAGAACCTTGCACAATTGAAGTTAATTGCTCTTTCAATTCTTGCGTTGTTGAAACACGCTGAGCAGCTTGCGAGAAGTCAGCGATTCTGAAAAATGCCATAACATCAACCAGAAACTGGAGTCGCCCTTTATCGTAAGCATCGTAAGAGTCGAGTTTGATATCGAAAATTGAAACGGAGAGTGTTTTCGCTTCCACACCCAAAATTGGAACCCATGTCGGCCACTTATAATAACTGTTGCCGTTACCGGTATCTTTTCCAAACGGAATGGTTCTCTTGGAAGTTTGCACGATGTGTACTTCGTTGGTCGGAACGACCTTTCTGAACATGAGAGGTATAAGGATACCAATTGCAATGAGTGCAACAGCTGGGATGGCAATAAATGCCAAAGAAAAACCTGATTCCATGATTATTCCTTGTAATGAATTTAGGACAAAATATTAGGATGGAAATAATAGCAAAGCTACTTTGGCAAATGGTGCACCCGCTAATACATTTCATAGCCTTTGGCGTTATC
>JBIKNE010000325.1:0-3537 GCA_044358855.1 Bacteriovoracaceae bacterium
AGTTTTAGGAGTTGGCCTTCTAATGTCAGGTGGCGGAGGCGGAGCAAGTGGTTACTCCGTTTTGGAATCTTTTGCTCGTGACTTCCCGAATGTGATTATTGAGGATCGTTTGGTCGAGAAGAAGTCATGTGGTTTCTTAAAACTATTCTATTGTAAAACGTTTTATCGAATCCTCCACTGGCCGGCGACCAGTAACAATCCAGGTATTCAAAGTGTCTTTCCTTGGTCAAAGCGTGAGGAGCGGTCATGTGATATGACTTATCAAGCAGCTGTGAGTTACCCAGGAATGCAGCCAAACCCTTGCTCGGGTCCATTCAAAAGCACGATGTGTGCTCGTAGCTTCTTCCGTCCAATGCCCGATCAGGTTATTGCATCAAAGGGTGAGTTTGCTCCCTGGAAAGAATTGATGAAAGATAAAACGCTGATGGATCCTGTGCTTCCGGAGTTCTTCTCGCAAGAGTTGCCTTTGAATAACGGTTGGGTTCCAGCGTTACATAAAGGGTTTCAAAACGGATGTAATTGGGTCAAAGGAATTGGGAAGGCCAAGCCAAAAGCAGAAGACAAAATTAAATTCTTCCCTGACTTTGATAAGTATATTGATGGCTCGGGTAACTTTAAGCCTGAGTTTCAATTCAATCAAACAAAGATTGATGCTTATAAGCAGGCGGTAAAAAAATATACTAAGTGTGATCGTCTTTCTGCGTGTGGACAGAAAAACTATGACGGAACCCATCCTAATCCGATTGGTTTTGCCGACATTGTAGAAGGTGAGGAGAACGCTGACTTGTTCGCTAACTATGTCTATCAGATTCACTTCAAATGGCGTCATATGTCGGCGCAGGCCGGGATTGGTTATCCGCTTGCTTATTTAGAAAACTATTACCTTGCTCTACTACATAACGTTCGATTGTTGACAACATTGTCGGTACGTCGTGGTCTTGAGTTAGATGATGCTTATAACAAGTATGCAGAAGATCTTGCTATCCGTCGTTCTCGTTATCAATTAAATGGTAATCAATACAGTCTTGAAATGGGAGATGACGGACGCACTCGTGGCGGTGATACGACGAGTAGTGTATTCAGAAATTTCAGAGCTCTTGGTTTCCCACTCTCTGCTGAATTTGCGGGGCTACCTGCTGGAGGTGGTTTGCCAGCTACAGGAAGTGGAACTGCTAAAGGAGCTTCGCTCTCAAGCTTTGAAAGTAATGCATTGGCCGCTGCTCGCCGAACTGCTGAGCGAGTAGCGAAAGATAACGCTAAATGGAAAAACTTTAAAGAACAAACAAAAGGTGATGCAGCAGCTGCGAATCGTCTTAAGAATGCCGCAAAGTTTTTTGGTGGGATGAACTCACCACTATCAGCGGTTCCAGGCCTAGCTAAACCCGGTGACAATTCTTCTTACTCAGGGGTTGGCGGACAGATGGGGACACTCAGTGGTAGCGCTAATAGCGGTGTTGCGGGTGATGGTAAAAATGGAAATTCCGGCGACCAAAAATACGGTGCCGTTGATAATAAAGGCGCAGCTGGCGCGGCCGGTAGTTATGGCAATGGTTCACAAAGTGCTGGAGATATGGGCCTTGGTGACTCAAGCTTTGGAAGTTCAAGTGGAAGTGACTTGAGTTTGGGTTCAAGCGATGGAGCGGGTAGTGATGGTGTCAGCAGTCTTGCTGATGGAGCACGAATGACCGGGATGAAAGAGGGTGAACTCAAGAATATGTTAGAGAGTGCTCAGCGCGATCGAAATAAACTTTCAAGTGGTGAGGACGATTCACTCTTCCAAAAAGTTTCTAAGGCCTATTTCCGAAATCTAGATCGAGTGTTGGTCAGAAAGAAAGGCTCTCAGCCGATCAAAAAAGAAGGCAATAAAGAGGCCGTTGACCCAGAGAAAGAGGCCTTAAAGAAAATCTTCGCTCAATAATAAAAAGATTTACCGGCGGCGCCAGCGGGCCCGTCGGTAACGTCTTCTTTTCTGACGTTTTTCAATCGTAAAGTCTTTCAGTGCTTCGGTTGTGAGTGATAAGTCACGACGGAAGAGTTCCTTTCCCTCATGATTCATTGAGCGGATATCGATATTCCAGCTGGTTTCTTCAAGCTTGGTTTGTGCCAACATAAAATTGAGCTGATCATCACGTGCCACCACTCGCCAAGGGTTGCTGCTGGCGACTCCGGGGCCGGGATAGAGTTTGCCGTGAAAGGGACTTGTAGTGAATTCGAAGCTTAGCTGACCAAACAGGGCCTTAGGAAACTGCATGATCTCTGTCATGTGACGATCACCCGAAACGAACACAAAAGGAGTTGAGACATCTTTAAGACGAGTTAAAAAGCTCTCGAAGGCCCTAGGGTGCCTGCCCTCAAACGATTCAAATTTTTGATAGCCGCCAAAGAACTGATCTCCGGAAATAATCCAGGTGGGTAATTGCGCCGTTTTTAGATCATTGAAGAGCCAACTTTCCTGTTCTTTCCCAAAATGCTCACCATCGAGGGACTCATTATCACGAAAGCTGCGGTTGTCGAGGAAAGTGAAGTGCATCCCGCGCAGATTAAGTCGAGTGGCAATGCCGGGACCTTGCACCATAGAATCGACTGCAAAGCGCGGAGAAAAGAAGGTTTTGAAAGTTTTTTGGGAAGCCTCTTTTAAGGCATAGTTTTGACCACCGTCTTTTTGGCCATAATCATTGTCATCCCAGGTGGCATGTACCGGAATGAGTTCTTTAAGACGATAGAGCTCTAGGCTACGTCTACTCTCCACATAACGCTCCCAGAGAGTGCGCTCATCTTTGACTTCACTTTCTTTATAAACCGAATAAAGGTTGTCACCAATTAAGAATAACCATTCTGGTTTTTGTGCTGCCACGGTTTGCCACATTTGCTCCTGGGATTCATGAATCCGATGATCAGAGCAAGAACCAACAATGAATTTTAAACCTTCACCCTGGTTTGAGAAAAGTTTGAATTGTCTTTGATCGATCAACTTATTATCACTCTTGACCATGAGCTGGAAATTTTCAGCAGTTGGTTTGATGGCTGAAAAATGAAATTGATGGATAACCCAATCTGAATCGGCGTTTGACACGATCTCATGCGCGGTGGGTGCAATATTTTCACCTGCGCTAGTAACCACCAGTGCTTCTAACGTTTCACTTTTTTTTGCGAGGATATTAAACTCGGTAGAGTTTTCGGTGGTACCTAATTGCAGAATGCTGGCACCCGTTTGTTGAAGGCTCGGGCCATGGGCACAGGAAAACAGAATGAGGAGAAGAAGGTATTTCATTTCACTTTCTCCACACGCCAAATTTTGCCACCATGATCATCTGAAACAAGTAAGCTACCATCTTTTAAATAAAGCATGTCGACGGGGCGAGCATGAACAGTTTGTCCTTCAAAGAGCCCTGTCATAAATGGGGTAAAATTGGCGACATTGTTAGCCTTGTCCGGACATCCTACTGTCACTTCGTAGCCCACTTTTTTTGAGCGATTCCATGATCCATGGAGAGCAACAAAAAAACAGCCAGGAAAATCTTTGGCAAATTGAGAGTT
>JBIKNE010000326.1:0-3535 GCA_044358855.1 Bacteriovoracaceae bacterium
TTTGATTGTCAGGCAGGATAAAGATCAATAAACCCAAGAGATTGAGTGCAAACATTCCATAGAACCACTTTCCCTTTCGATTATATTCCTCAAACCGAGCTTCTTTGGTTTTAGGCTTTTCACCCGAATATCTTTTGGCGAGTAGCGTTTCTATATGCTCGAGAATTTCATAAAAATCGGCTTCCTTGAAAGACGTCAAATTAAGATAAACGCTCTCTCCGCTTTTCATCTCAATATACATCGAGTGGTGACCCCTACTCTCATAAATCTTTACGCCATTTATTGAATGGTTCAATAACACCAGGTCACTTCTAATTAAACGCTCAATTATGATTCTATCTTCACACAGAAAGAGATAGCGCTTAGCAAAGGTTCGCATCAGAAGGGTGACATTAGCGATTAGGGCAGCAAGTACGATGATCAGTTCATGAGAATTTCTGTCTTGAAAGTATTCGTAGAAAAGTTGGCCAGTTATGGCTGAAAAAAATGTTGAAAGTATAATCCCTTTAACAGGCCTCATACCTGATCTAAACTTCTTCAATACGACCAATTGGTCGCTGGTCTTCTTTGAACTCATATGAGTTCAATGCTCCCACTCCCCCTAAATGGATTCAATCGCAAAATACTTCTTTTCTCTTCAGCCCATTTTCCTTGATTAACCATCTCCCCCACTCAGCTATAAATCTCAAGATTTCTTAAACTAGAATCATCACTTCGAAAAAGTTAGACTATTTCCATGAAAAACATCCTCACCACTCTCCTCCTCATCACCCTCTCAGGCTGCGCAACAAAGCGCGAAGCAAAGTCCCTCACCGAAAAAATCAAAGCGATTCAAACGAGCTCACAGATGCCGGGCCTCCAAGTTCAGGTGTGGGAAAATGGCAAAGAGATTTTTAGTTTCGTAAACGGAGTGCGAGCGATCGAACAAACAGACATAATCACCGCCAGTGATAAGTGGCATATTGGTTCATGCACCAAACCCATGACGGCTTTTTTGATTGGCATGCTGGTGGATCAAAAGAAATTAAGCTGGGAGACACCTCTTAAAGATATTCTCCCCAAAAACTACACTCTCCACCCGACACTTCAAACGATCACCGTCTCGCACCTTCTCACCCACAGCTCAGGTCTCTCGGACATCACGGCACCCGAGAAAGGAGCGCTGTGGGCGAAGCTCTTTACTGATAAACCCAATATGCGTGAGCGATTGGTGAAAGGTCTTTTGTCGTTGCCCGCAAAATTCACGCCAGGCTCAACTGAGGAATACAGCAACAGTGGTTATGTGATCTTAGGTTGGATCGTCGAACAGGTTACTAAAAAGAGTTGGGAAGAAGTCATGAAGCGTGATCTCTTTCAAAAACTCTCGTTGAAGAGCTGCGGTTTTGGTGCACCTAAGAATGCGCCTTGGGGCCACAGTGTTACAGATGGAAAAATAACTTCTGTAGCGGCAGGTCTTCAAGCCGACAATCCACCGGCCTTGGGTCCAGCGGGAACGGTTCATTGCTCTGCTTTGGATTGGAGTAAGTTCTTAGCTCTCTATCTTAATACTCAGCAGACTCTTGTCTCTGCTTCAACGCTTGAAAAACTTAAAACCAACGTGAGCGAGAAAAGTTATTTCACCTATAGCTCGATTGCGCGCCTAGAGCGTGATTGGTCAAAAGGTCCGGTCTTTGCCATCGCCGGCAGTAATACATTTAATTACGCCTATGTCGCTATCGCACCCGCCTTGGGTCGCATCTACACTATCAACACTAATAGTGGATCTGATTTGGCCAGCTCTGGAGCGACGGAGATTTTGAAAGAGCTGACTAAGCTTTAAGTCACTGATATCTCGTCAGCCACCTCCAGAAATCAACCACTATGTGACATTTTTTGTAACTTACTGGCTGATTTATCCGAAACAGTATGTGACACTATCTGTAACATACTGGAGCTGATTTATGGACGTTCTCGAGCTACATCGACGAATACCTACCAAGCATTTTGACTATCAAAGACTGATGGCCGCCACTCAAGAACTCAGTCACCCACGACGTTTTGTAGGGCTGCTGATGAAGCGCGGTCATGTCATTCGTATCAAGAAAGGTCTCTACGTGTGGGGCCAAGATATAGACCCCACTCCTTTTTCTAACGAGATCTTGGCCAATCTCATTTATGGCCCTTCGTATGTATCCCTCGAGTACGCTCTTTCATTTTATGGACTCATTCCAGAACGAGTCGCCACGGTGACCTCAGTGAGCTTCAAAAAAACCAAAACCTTCACCACACCCGTGGGACTGTTTAGCTACGAGCATCTTAATCAAGAGGCCTACGCTCCAGGCGTTCGTCTTCACATCCAAGGACGACAGAGTTTTTTGATAGCAACACCTGAAAAAGCACTCCTGGATATCATCGCTCTGCGAGACGTGTCTGACTCAGTTTTAGAAAATCTGCGGATTGAACCAGAAGAATTCGCGCGCTTGAATGTGAGTGTGCTGAAAACACTCGGGGCCACTTACAAGTCGAGCGCAGTGAAAGCATTTATCAAAGGACTCTTCCATGGATAACGCTGTCTTACAGATGCTCGATGAGTATAAGTGCAAGTCCACCCAAGACTATGAGAATGCTCTCAAAGAAATCATGCAAGAGATTGCCCTCCTTGGACTATGGCGAGCGAAGTTCTATGAGCATGCACTTTTTTATGGTGGAACGGCCCTGCGTATTCTGTATGGTCTCCCGCGTTTCTCAGAAGACTTAGATTTTTCTCTGTTAAGGCCAGATACTAAATTTAATCTCGCGGTCTATCACAAGGCCATCCGTGAAGAACTAGAGGCTTTTGGCTTTGAGGTTGAAGTACAAGAAAAAATAAAAACAGCAGACTCAGCAATTGAATCGGCATTTATCAAAGCAGAGACCAAGGTACATCTGCTCAAGATTAAATCACCTGCGGCGATCACCTCCCATTTACCAGACGAAAAGTTACTCAAAATTAAACTTGAAGTGGATACACGGCCGCCTGGTGATCATGGCATTGAAGTCTTGGATCTTATGCGGCCTGTCCCTTTTCAAGTAAAGACTATGCCACTGCCCGACCTCTTCGCCGGAAAACTTCATGCTGTGCTAGCACGGGCCTGGGGGAATCGTGTCAAAGGCCGTGATTTTTACGACTACCTTTGGTATTTGGGCCGCAAAACACCACTCCATTTGAAGCACCTGGAAGCGCGCTTGATTCAAAGTGGTCACCATAAAGGCACGCTCAAACCAGCGACGTTTAAAAAGATGCTACGTGAAAAGTTTGCTTCTCTTGATATCGCCAAGGCGCGTGCTGATGTCGCCCCGTTTCTGGCCCCGCGTGAGAGAGCGGGGCTTGAATTATGGAGCAAAGATTATTTTGAAAATACCGTTGATAAACTGGATGTCGTCTAAGGAGTATCCGGCAAACTAATCTTAAAAATACAGCCTTTCCCGGGAAGATTCTGCGCCTTAAGGGTGCCGTGGTTTAGCTCGATGGCTCGCTGAGCAATGGCCAGACCCAGGCCGAGTCCTTGGCGGTTTT